>NZ_LGQY01000016.1:0-72746 GCF_003116065.1 Azospirillum sp. TSO5
AACCCTCCTCCCCCCCCCCCCGCCCCAACCGAACCGTCAGCGGCCAGCGAATCCGCCGCTCCGTCTCCGCATCGCCCCACAGCGGCGCGATCTCCTCGGCGAACGCCTCCAGCGGGTTTCGCCCCAGCGCCTTGGCCGCCGCCTTCACCCCCGACCAGGTGTTCATGTAGCCGAGCAGCCGCGGCAGCGTCCAAACCGCCTCCATCGCCAGCGGCGGCACCGGCAGCTCCGGAAACGGAAACTCCATGCCGCGATAGCCCTCGATCACCTTCCAGCGGTCGGCCGGCCAATAGGGTCCCAGCGTGCCGTTGTGGAAGTGCTCCACCACCGGATCCAGCACGGGATCGTCGAGCAGTTGCCGGCCGTAGCAGACCAGCGCCACCGCCGCCCCCGGCTTCGCCACCCGCTGCACCTCGGCATAGAAGCGCCCCAGGTCGAACCAGTGCGCCGCCTGTGCCGCGACGATCAGGTCGCAGCAGCCGTCAGGCAATCCACTGTCCTCCGCCGGGGCGACGGCATAGCGAACCCGTGGATGCGCTTGGCCTTGCGCGATCTGCTCCGCGCTGGCGTCGGTGGCGTGGACCGCCGCGAAATGGTCGGCCAGCGAAACGGAGAACTGCCCGTTGCCGCAACCGACGTCCCAGGCCAGTTCGCGGGCCGGCGCCGCATCGGCCAGGGCGGCGGCCAGACCGGGCGGATATGTGGGACGAAAGGCGCGGTAATCGCCGGCATGGCCGGAGAAATGGTCCTTGAAGGATTGGGGGAAGAGCGACATGCAGCGATCCGCCTTGCACGATCCGGGCAACGATTAGGCTTGGAATTTCCCGGCGGATAAGGATAAACCCTGTGGGTTCGTCGCGGAACCCTTCCCAGGCTGTCCCGCATCTTTCCGCTGTGGCGCAGGCGCGCCGGGCGTGCTACCAAGCGCGCGCTTTTTTGTGCGCCTCGCCAACCACCCGTGTCCGGCATGCAGACCTTCCTGGAATTCGAAAAGCCGATCGCCGAGCTTGAAGGCAAGATCGAGGAGTTGCGGCACCTGACCAACGCCGGCGACATCAACATCGCCGACGAGGTCGCCAAGCTGCAGGCCAAGGTCGACAAGCTCCTGCGGCAGACCTACGCCAAGCTCACGCCCGCGCAGAAGGTTCAGGTGGCCCGCCACCCCAATCGGCCGCACTGCCTGGACTATGTGAACGGCCTGATCGAGGACTTCACGCCGCTGGCCGGCGACCGTCATTTCGCCGAGGACCGCGCGGTCATCGGCGGGCTGGGTCGCTTCCGCGGCCGCTCGGTGGTGGTGATCGGCCAGGAAAAGGGCAACGACACCGAATCGCGCGTCCGCCACAATTTCGGGATGGCGAAGCCGGAAGGCTACCGCAAGGCCCAGCGCCTGATGGATCTGGCCGACCGCTTCAAGCTGCCGGTCGTCTCGCTGGTCGACACCGCCGGCGCCTTCCCCGGCGTCCAGGCGGAGGAGCGCGGCCAGGCCGAAGCCATCGCCAAGAGCATCGAGCGCTGCCTGCGGCTGAACGTGCCGATGGTCGCCTCGGTGATCGGCGAGGGCGGCTCGGGCGGCGCCATCGCCATCGCCACCGCCGACCGCGTGCTGATGCTGGAACACGCCATCTATTCGGTGATCTCGCCGGAAGGCTGCGCGTCGATCCTGTGGCGCAGCTCCGACATGGCGGGCGAGGCGGCCATCGCGCTGCGCCTGATCAGCCAGGACCTGAAGGAACTGGGCGTCATCGACCATGTGGTGAGCGAGCCGATCGGCGGCGCCCACCGCGACCCGGCCGAGACGATCAAGAAGCTGGGCGACTGCATCGAGGAGTCGCTGGGCGAGCTGGACGGCCTGGACGGCACCACCCTGCGCGCCAAGCGCCGCGAGAAGTTCCTTGAAATGGGGCAGAAGGGGCTGGGGTAAGTCCTCGCCTGTTTGCCCCCTCCCCATCCCTCCCCCGCCCTCGGCGGTGGAGGGGGCAGGAGCTTTGCGGCGTGACGTAGCTGCCGAAGCGACGGCAGTCCCCTCTCCCTCGAAGAGGGGGAGGGTTAGGGAGGGGGCAATTGCACCTCACCCCAAAAACCCGTGCAGAAACCAGCGCGGGGTCTCTCCCGGCCGGTACAGCCCGGCCCTGAACAGCCAGAACCGGCGGCCGTCGCCATCCTCCACGCGGTAGTAATCGCGCACGGCCAGCCCCAGCGATCCTTCCCCGCGCCACCATTCGCATTCGATCCGCTCCGGCCCCTCGGCCCGGCTGATGCGGTGGCGCACGCCGCGCCAGACGAATTGCAGCGGCGGGTCGTCGGGCAGCGGGGCGGTGGCCTCCACCGGCTCGGGCGGGGTCAGCAGGCGCAACGGGCGCGGCTGTCCCGCCGGCCAAGGCTTCGGCTCCGGCAACCTCTCCAGCGGCGGATGCGGCGCCACGCAGCGTTCCGGCAGCCAGCTTTCCCGCGGCACCAGCCGCAGCACCGCACGCTCCCCCAGCCGCAGAGTCAGCCGGTCCACCAGTTCGGCCAATCCGCCGTCAACCTCCTCCCCATCCAGGCCGGTCTGGACGGCCGACAGCGGCCCGGTCTCGGTCGCCGACAGCACCAGCGTTTCCAGCCCCGGCCCCGGCCCCGACCCTGGTTCAATCCGTTCCAGCAGCGGGGCGAACAGCCGGGCCAGCACCGCCGGGTCGCGGGTCGGGCGGCTGGTGCCGAGCGTCAGGCTCTGCGGCTCGTCGTCCACCCGCTGGTCGGTGCGGTGGGCGTCCAGCCGCAACCGGCGCGCGCCCTGCCCCGCCGCCTCCAGCCCCTTGCACAGCCGGCCCAGCAGATGGCGCAGCGCTCCGGCGATCGACTCGGGCGTGGCGATCGGTTCGGCGAAGGTCAGGCGCTCGCGATGGTCCGGCACCGGCCGGCGTGGCGAGATCGGCTCGTCCAGCCGGCCAAAGGCCTGATCGTAACGTTGCAGCAACCTGCCCCCGAACCTTGCCGCCAGCCCCGCCCGCGGCATGGCGTGCAGGTCGCCGATCCGGCGCAGGCCCAGCGCATGCAGCCCCTCCACCATTTCCGGGGCCAAACGCAGGGCGGCCAGCGGCAGGCCGTCCAGCGCCTCCCGCCGCCGCTCTTCCGGATTGCCGAACCGCACCAGCCCCCAGCCGGCGGCGGGGGTGTCGGCGATGGCGGCGCGGGCGGCGAAGCCGGCGGCGCGCAGCCGGCCGGTGAGATCGGCGGCCAGCGCCGCTTCGCCGCCGAAAAGGTGGGCGCAGCCGGTGATGTCGATCACTACCCCGTCCGGCTCGTCCGCCGCGGTCCAGGGGCTGTAGCGCCGCGCCCAGTCGGCGATGCGGCCGAGCAGGATCGAATCGGCCTCCGGCGTCGCCTCCGCCACCTCCAGCGCCGGCTCCAGCGCGCGGGCATCGCTGAGCGTGTGGCCGGGAGCGATGCCCAGCACCGCCGCCGCCCGGTTGACCGCCACCACCATCCGCCGCTGGCGCTCCGTCCGCAGCAGGGCCAGGGGACGCGCGCGCAGGTCCGGCGGCATGAGCCGTTCCCGCGCGTCGGTGGATAGGCGTGGGAGCCACAGGGCGAGGATGCGGCGACGGCTTCTCTCCAACCTACCGCAAGAACCACTCTCCTGACCGTATTGAGATCCCCTCTCTCCCCCGGGGAGAGGGTTAGGGTGAGGGGGGTGCGTTGCAGGATCTTCCTGAAGGTCCCGCCGCGCATCCCCCTCACCCCGACCCTCTCCCCGGGGGAGAGAGGGAGAAGCGTGCGGGTGGCGAGGGAGGTGCGTCATACGAAACTCAACAATTCAGAACAAACAAAGAACATCATAGCGCTGGCTTGGCCGCAAGGGGAGTCCCTCCTTTGGGGTCATCTTGCCGAAACGATCAGCAGTGCCGACATTCAATCAATGACCCCACATCTCCCGTTCCCCGCCCGCCGTCTGGCTCCGCTCGTTCTCCTGCTGGCGGCCGGTGCCTGTGCGCCACCGGACCTGCGCGACGAAATGCCCGGCCGTGCCCAGGCCTTTCCGCCGATCCACGAGCAGACGGTGATTCCCGGCGGCGAGCGGCGGACCTGGAGCCAGATCCAGGCGGAGCAGTCGCGCGCCGACTCGAAGCCCGCTCCCCAGGCTCAGGCCCGGCAGGCCGAAGAGCCGCAAGCACGCCGCGACTCGGGAGACACCGACCGGCCGCCGCCCAAGCGCCGCCGCGGCAGTTCGTCGCCCCCGCCCGACCCGGCCGTCCTGCCCCAGCCGCCGCGCCCGATCCCGGTGCCGCCGCCGCCCTCGTCCCAGAGCGCCACCGACGCCTTCAAGCGCGACCTGATCCGGCCGGAGGTCGACCGCATGCGCACCGACGACGCGATGGGGCGGCTCGACCCGCTGGGCCAGCGCGATCTGATGAAGCGAGAGAACGACCTGCGGCAGTGGGGTGACCCGCTGGCGCGGTAGCCTTCTCCCCTCCCCGACCTGGAGCCTGACCGCTTGACCCCGCCCCGCCTCAGCCGCCATACCGGCTGCCGGAGCGACACGGGATGGGGGATGCGGGCGCATGACGACGCTGACGGGGGCCTTCGGCACCGGGCTGACCACGCCGGTGTGGGTGCTGCAGCATCTGCTGGGCATCCTCGGCATCGGCATGTGGGCGGGACAGGCCGGCGGCACCGCGGTGTGGCAGGTTCCGGCCGCCGCAGTGACCGCCGCGCTGGCGGCGGGCTTCGCCGCGCAGATGGGGGTTCGGCTGCCCTATGCCGGACCGGGCCTCGCCGCCTCGCTGCTGGTGGTCGGGTCGCTGGTGGCGCTGGGGGTACGGGCGCCGGCCGTGCTGGCGGTGCTGATCGCCGCGGTCGCTGCCGTGTTCCACGGCCATGCCCACCAGGGACCGCCGCTCTATTGGGCCGGTTTCGCCGCCGGGCTGATGCTGGTCGCCTGCGGCGGGCTGGGGCTGTCGGTCGCGGTGACGCAGGCCGAGTCAGAGCGCGCGGTGCGGCTGTGTGGCGGTGCGGTAGCAGTCGCCGGCGTTCTTGACCTCGTCGGCGTGATTTGACCGGTTGCGCCTTGAAATGACGGGGTTGCGCGGAAATCTTTGAGGACACGCCCCTCCTTCCCGCCCCGCCCCTCCCTTCCGGGACCAACGGGCCAGACGAACGGAACGCCCCGGTGCCCCGCGCAGTCGCCAAAGCCTGCCTTACCCCGCCGGGGCTCCCCTCACCGGGACTTCGGGACAGTCCCGACATGTCCGCCTCCCAGATGCCCACCCTGACCCGCCGCCGTCTGCTGGGCCGCCTGCTGGGCGGGGTGGCGCTGGCGCCGCTGCTGCCGTCCGCCGGCCTGCTGCTGAGTGGCCCTGCCGCCGCGCAGGATCTGCGCTATTTCCGCATCGGCACCGGCACCACCGCCGGCACCTATTTCCCGATCGGCGGGCTGATCGCCAACGCCATCTCCAACCCGCCGGGCTCCCGCCCCTGCGACAAGGGGGGAAGCTGCGGCATTCCCGGCCTGATCGTGGTGGCACAGGCCAGCAACGGCTCGGTCGACAATGTCGAGATGCTGCGCGCCGGCACGGTGGAGGCCGGTTTCGCCCAGGCCGACGTCGCCTATTGGGCCTACAGCGGCACCGGCAGCTTCACCGGCAAGCGCCCGTTCACCGAACTGCGCTCGCTCGGCATGCTCTATGCGGAGGCGATCCAGGTCGTCGTCCGCTCCGACGGCTTCATCGACCGCATGACCGACCTGAAGGGCCGCAGCATCTCGCTGGGCGAGGAGGGCTCCGGCACGCTGGTGGAGGCGCGGCTGATCCTGGACGCCTACGGTTTGTCGGAAAGCACGATCACGCCGCTCTACCTGAAGCCCGGCATGGCGGCCGACCGGCTGGCGAAGGGCGAGCTTGACGGCTTCTTCATGGTCGGCGGCTATCCGGTGGCGGCGGTCGCCGACGTGGCGGCGCGGGTGCCGATCAGGCTGGTGCCGCTGGACGGCGAGCCCGCCGACCGGCTGCTGCGGACCCAGCGCTTCTACATCGAGCACGAGATCCCCGCCAACGCCTACCCCGGCAGCGCCCCCACCCCGACGCTCAGCCTGGGGGCGGAGTTGCTGACCCGCGCCGACCGCGATCCCAACCTGATCTATGGCATCGTCCGCGCGCTGTGGCACGAGAACACCCGCCGCGTCCTGGCCGAAGGCCACCCGCAGGGCCGCAACTTCGATCCCGCCCGTGCGGTCGCCAACGTCTCGGTTCCCCTGCATCCGGGGGCGGAGCGCTTTTACCGCGAGGCCGGCCTGCTCGGCAACGCCGCCAACGAACCGGCACGGGCGCCCACCGGCGGGACCGGGACCGGCACGGACACCACCCCCGCCGGCGGCGAGAAGGCCGCGAACGGGAAGCCCCCCGCCGACACGCCTCCCGCCGAAAAGCCCCCGGCCGAGAAGCCCCCGGCCGAAAAGACCGCCACCGGGAAGGCGGCCGGGGACAAGGCGACGCGCTGAACGCTCCATTTTCCGGACAGGACGAAAGGACCGTTCCCGGACGCCCCGGCGGTGGAATACTCTGACCGGAGATCCGGTTGATCCTCAGGATCGGGCGCAACGGGCAGAAGGAGGAAGGCATGCCGGCCGGGGAAGGGGTGCGCATCGCGATCCGTTCCGCCCGCAGCGCCGACTCCGAACGCTGTGCCGAGATCTTCCTGCACGGCCGCCGCCAAGCCTTCTCCTGGCAACCCGCCGACCGCTTCGGTCTGGACGATTATTACGACTGCGTGCGCGAGGATTCGGTGCTGGTCGCCGAGGCGGAGGGAGCGGTGGTCGGCTTCGTCTCGCTCGATCCCCAGGCCGGCGTCATCCACAACCTGTTCATCGACCCCGGATGGCACAAGCGCGGCATCGGCTCCGCCCTGCTGCGCGAGGCGCTGGCCCTGCTGCGCGGCGGCCCCCACCCGGTCGAGCTGGCCTGCGCCGCCCGCAACGCCGCCGCCCGCGCCTTCTACGAACGCAACGGCTGGACGCCGGTGGCGCCCCCCTCCGACCAGCCGGACACGCTGGTGCTCTACCGCCTGTCGCGGATGGGGTGAACCGCTTGCCGCCTGCCCCGCCGACCCACCCCCAACGAGACCCGCAGGCCCGGATGCGCAGGCTGTTTTCCTTTGCGGCGTTGCGGTAAAGTCGCGCCGCCATGCGAACCCTGTACCACCACCCGATCCACGCCCTGTCGCGCACCGCGCGCGTGATGCTCGCCGAGAAGGCCCTGCCCTTCGAACCCGTGGTCGAAAGGCCATGGGAGCGGCGCACCGATTTCCTGAAGCTGAACCCGGCCGCCGAGGTTCCGGTTCTGGTGGAGGAGGACGGGACGGTCGTCGCCGGCGGCCTCGCCGTGATCGAATATCTGGAGGAGGCCTATCCCGACACCCCCCTGCTGCCGCGCGAGATCGCGGCGCGGGCCGAGGTGCGGCGGGTCGCCGACTGGTTCCTCAACAAGTTCGACCGCGAGGTGACCGAGAATCTGGTGGGCGAGAAGCTGATCAAGCGGCTGTCCGGCCAGGGCCACCCCTTCGCCCCGGCGATTCGCGCCGGGCTGGCCAACGTCACCTATCATCTCGACTATATCGCCTTCCTGTCGGAACGGCGGCCCTGGCTGGCCGGGTCGGTCTTCACCCTGGCCGACATCGCCGCCGCGGCGCAGCTGTCCTGCCTGGACTATATCGACAACGTGCCGTGGGACCGCAGTCCGGAGGCCAAGGACTGGTACGCCCGGATCAAGTCGCGCCCCAGCTTCCGCGCGCTGCTGGCCGACAACATCACCGGCTGCCCGCCACCCAAGCACTACGCCGACCTGGATTTTTAACCGCCTCTTGGGTTTTGGCTCATCAGGGGCATGGACCGGCCTCGCGTATCAAGCTTAACGTGCTCCCAAATCGTACCCGGGAGAAGTTCCTCGATGCGTCTCAGCCGTCTTTCGCCCGTCCCGGCCCTGCCGGTCCGTTCCCTGAGGCCCGCCCTGATCGCCGGCGGCATGCTGGCGCTGGTCGCCGGCTGGTCGCCCGCCCAGGCCGCCCCCGCCGTCGACGACGCCGGGGCCAAGGCGCTCGCCGCCTCGTTGAAGAAGGACCTGCCCCGCTGGTTCCCGCCGCCCAGCGAGGATGGCGAGGGCATCGGCTTCGAATGGCAGGGCGAGCCCACCGTCAAGCCGGCCGGCGACCATTACGACGTCGCCCTGCCCCGCCTGTCGGCCGAGGATGCCGAAGGCACGCTGTTCGACATCGGCACCGTCCTGCTGTCGGTGACGCCGAAGGATGACGGCCAGTATGGCGTGGCGATCACGCTGCCCAGCGCGATCAAGGTGCAGAACCTCGACGACAACGACGAGTATGTCGACGCCGCCACCATCTCCATCGGCAAGCAGTCCTTCACCAGCACCTGGTCGGGCACGCTGGAGACGCTGCTGACGGTCGATGCCGCCTACAACGACATCGCGGTCAGCGCCGCCGACGGCAAGGGCAAGATCTCCGTCGCCTCCATGACCATGGTCCAGGACCTGAAGCCGGAGGCCGGGACCGGCGGCGCCACCCTGTGGAGCGGCCCGGCCGCCTTCGCCTTCGGCGGCCTGTCGGTGAAGGACGACAAGAACAAGGAGCTGGCGAAGATCGGCGGCGTCACCGCCGAGGCCACCTACACCCGCGTCGACCTGACCAAGGTCAGCGCGCTGCAGAAGCTGTCGGAACAGACCGCCGCCAAGGGCGTGGCGCCGACCAGCGCGGAACTGTTGCCGAAGCTCCAGGGCATGTTCGGCGGCATCAGCGGCGCGATGCGCCTGTCCAACCTGTCCTTCGTCAATCCCGAGGACGGCACCCAGGTCTCTCTCGGCCAGCTCGCCTTCCGCAGCGGCCTGACCGACCTGGATCAGGCGCTGTCCACCGTCAGCATGGGCATGGAGGCGCGCGACTTCTCCATGACGCCGTCGCCGGCCCCCGAAGCCTTCACCCCACGCGCCTTCGAGGTCAAGCTGTCGGTCGCCAAGCTGCCGAACAGCGCCCTGTGGAAGGCCTTCACCGAGCTGGCCAAGGCCGCCGAGGCCGAAGAGACCCAGCCGAAGAAGGGCGCCAAGACCAAGGCCGCCCCGCCGCCGCCCTCCTCCGAGATGGTGATGCAGCAGGCGATGGCCGCGATGGGCGAGGCCGGGACGGAGCTGCGGATCGACGCGCTGAACCTCGACACCCCGGCGACGGCCGGCACCGCCAACGGCGCGGTCAAGGTCGCCACCCAGGCCGCCTTCGGCGTCACCGGCGGCGCCACCGTCCTGCTGCGCGGCATCGACGCCGCGGTGAAGGCGATGCAGCCGGCCCCCGGCGCCAAGCCCGACAAGGAGACCCAGGATCTGCTGGGCGGTCTGGCGATGGTCCAGGCCATGGGCCAGCCCGGCAAGGACGACACCGGCGCCGACGTCCGCACCTACAAGATCGACCTGACGGAGGCCGGCCAGCTCCTGCTGAACGGCGCCGACATGACCCCGCTGCTGGCCGGCGGCGGCGAAGCGGCTCCGGCCCCGGCGGAACAGCCGAAGAAGAAGAAGTAAGGGAAAACGTCAGGCTCGGTGCCCCCTCCCTAACCCTCCCCCGCTTCGCGGGAGAGGGAACTGCCGCCGCTTCGGCACAAAGCCACGCCAACAAGCGTCCTACCCCCTCTCCCGCGAAGCGGGGGAGGGATGGGGAGGGGGCACCCGCCACAAGACCGCCACCGCGACACCTAACCGCACACCTCCCGCGGTTGCACGCCACAAGCCTCTTGAACGGCGGAGACGCTTTCACATATCTCCGCCGTCTTGACGCCCACCCGTGCAAAACCAACGAAGGTGCCCCCATGACCGAGGAACGGCTCAGTTTTCAAGCCGAGGTCAGCCGTCTGCTCGACATCGTCGCCCACTCGCTCTACAGCGAGAAGGAAGTGTTCCTGCGCGAACTGGTCTCCAACGCGTCGGACGCCTGCGACCGCCTGCGCTACGCGGCGCTGACCCAGCCCGAACTCTCGGCCGACGATCCGAACCTCAAGGTCCGCCTGCTGGTCGACAAGGACGCGCGGACCCTGACCGTCGCCGACAACGGCATCGGTATGAACCGCGAGGATCTGGTCGAGAATCTCGGCACCATCGCCCGCTCCGGCACCGCCGCCTTCATGAAGTCGCTGGAAGGTGCGGAGAAGGGCGACGGCAAGAAGGACGTCAACCTGATCGGCCAGTTCGGCGTCGGCTTCTATTCCGCCTTCATGGCCGCCGACAAGGTCACCGTGCTGACCCGCAAGGCCGGCGAGGCCACCGGCTGGCGCTGGGAATCCGACGGCAAGGGCGAGTTCACCATCGCCGAGACCGATGGCCTGTCGCGCGGCACCAAGATCGTCCTGCATCTGCGCGAAGGCGACGACGAGTATCTCGACGAAGCCCGTCTCGGCGGCATCGTCCGCAAATACTCCGACCACATCGCCATCCCGATCCTGTTCGGCGAGGGTGAGGATGCCAAGGCGCTGAACAGCGCGTCGGCCCTGTGGACCCGGTCGAAGTCGGAGATCACCGCCGAGCAGTACAAGGAATTCTACCACCATGTCGGCCACGCCTTCGACGATCCGTGGCTGACCCTGCACTGGCGGGCCGAAGGGGCGTTGGAATACACCAACCTGCTCTATGTGCCCTCGACCAAGCCGTTCGACCTGTTCGACCCCAAGCGCGCCCACCGGGTGAAGCTGTACGTCAAGCGCGTCTTCATCACCGACGCGGCGGAAGGGCTGATCCCGCCCTACCTGCGCTTCCTGCGCGGCGTGGTCGACAGCGAGGATCTGCCGCTGAACATCAGCCGCGAGATGCTGCAGCACAACCCGATGTTGGCGAAGATCAAGGCCGGCATCACCCGGCGCGTCCTGTCGGAACTGTCGAAGAAGGCCAAGGACACCGAGAACGCGGCCGAATACGACAGCTTCTGGGAAAACTTCGGCGCGGTGCTGAAGGAAGGCCTCTATGAGGACTACGAGCACCGGGACGATCTGCTGAAGCTGCTGCGCTTCCGCACCACCGCCGGCGACGAGCTGGTGTCGCTGGAGCAGTATGTCGCCCGCATGAAGGAGGGCCAGGACGCCATCTACACCATCAGCGGCGACGACATCGACACCCTGCTGCGCAGCCCGCAGTTGGAAGGCTTCAAGGCCAAGGGCGTCGAGGTGCTGCTGCTGACCGATCCGGTCGACGAGTTCTGGATGCCGTCGGTCGGCGTCTATGAGGGCAAGCCGTTCAAGTCGGTGACCCGCGGCGGTGCCGATCTCGGCAAGATCAAGGGCGAAGAGGCCGAGAAGCCGGAGGAGAAGACGCCGGAGGGCGAGCTGACCGACCTGCTGGCCCTGCTGAAGCTGACCCTGTCCGACGCGGTGAAGGATGTCCGCAAGTCCGAACGCCTGACCGACAGCGCCGTCTGTCTGGTGGCCGACGACAACGACATGGACATGCACCTGGAGCGCCTGCTGAAGCAGCACAAGCAGCTGAACGGCGAGGTCGGCAAGCGCATCCTGGAGATCAACCCGTCCCACGCCCTGATCAAGCGGCTGGCCGAACGGGCCAAGGGCAGCGGCGCCACCGACGCGCTGGAGGATGCCGCCTGGCTCCTGCTTGATCAGGCTCGCATCGTCGAAGGCGAGGCCCTGCCCGACCCCGCCGCCTTCACCCGCCGCCTGGCGAGCGCGATGGAGAAGGGGTTGGCGTAAGGTTCGCCTTGAACAGGAAAGTCTGATGGAAAAGCCCTCTCCTCCCTGGAGGAGGGGGCTTTTACATTCTACCCCCGCCCCACCCGCTCGGCCGGGAAGACCAGCGACATGGTGGTGCCCTCGTCGCGGCGGCTGACGACGTCCAGACGGCCGCCATGCAGTTCGATCAGGCGCTTGGTCAGCGGCAGTCCCAGGCCGGTGCCGATCTGGCTGCGGGCCAGCGCGCTGTCCACCTGCCCCCAGGGCTCCAGCGCCTTGCCCAGTTCCTCCCCGGTCATGCCGATGCCGGTGTCGTGCACCGACAGCCACAAGGCGCCATCCGCCGCCATGCGGGCGCCGAGCGTCACCACGCCATTGATCGGGGTGAACTTCACCGCGTTCGACAGCAGGTTCAGCAGCATCTGGCGCAGCTTGCGTTCGTCGGCGCGCAGCGGCGGCAGGTCCAGCGGCACCTCGGTGGCGATGCTCACGCCATGGCGCGACGCCCGCTCGGCCAGCAGCCGCGCGGTGCCGATCGTCACCCGCACCACGTCCACCGTGCCATCCACCAGTTCCAGCCGGTCGGCATCGGCCTTGGACAGGTCGAGCAGGTCGTTGATCAGTTCCATCAGGTGCCGGCCGCTCTCGGCGATGTCGCGGGCATATTCGCGATAGAGCGGGATGGCGTGCGGCCCCAGCACCTCCTGCTCCAGCAACTCGGCGAAGCCCATCATCGCGGTCAGCGGCGTGCGGATCTCGTGGCTCATGTTGGCAAGGAAGGCGGTCTTGGCCCGGATCGCTTGCTCAGCCTGCCGGCGCGCCTCCTCCAACTGGCGGGCGCGCAGCTCCGTCTGTTCGGCCGAGCGCGCCATCAGCCCGGTCACCGTGCCGACGCCGAGATAGCGGCCCTGCTCCGCCACCAGGAACCCCGTCACCAGCGCCGCCGGCTTCAGCTTGGCCAGCCGCCGCCCGATCTCCGCCAGCGGGGTCGCCCCTTCGATCAGCAGCGGATGCGGATCCATCGCGTCGGAGACCAGCCGCCGGCCGCCCCCCTCACCCCCGCCGTCCGGCAGCAGCCGGCCACGCTCCAGCAGCCCGGCGACGCGGCCGTCGCCGTCGACCACCGGCAGGGCGGCAAGCTCCGGCTGGCGTTGGAAGCGGGCGAGCGCGGCGGCACACTCCTGGTCCAGGGTCAGCGGCGGCACCGGAACGGCCAGCCCCGCGGCGGTGAAGGCGGGTTCGTCCATGGCCGGCTCCCCCGGAATCTTCAGGACGGGAGGCGGGACATCGAATGGCGTCATTGCGGCTCCTCCCCCTCCCCGTCCGGCATGGTCACGTCCGATCAGGCGCCGTCCCGGACTGCACGGCGCTTTGTCCGGCAAAACCTAGCAGGGGATTATGAGCAATTGGTTTCCGTTCCAATCATCCGTCCCCGCCGACCGATAGCCTGAAAGTACTATGGCTTTGGCCGGCAAAGCCTCTTCCGCTCGGCCGTCCGGCGGGGGCGTGGGTATTTGAGAATGCGTCCGAAACACAGTATATTGCTCGGATATTCGGGATGCCGCGAAGGGCCGGCCGGGATGCAACATCCGGTCGGCATTCGGTGCTGGCGTTCCCGGGGATCAGGGAGACCGGAGGGGCGAAGCGTCGCCCATCGAACAAAGACAGGAACACAGGGGATGTCCATGCCCTCGCGCCTTGAAGAACTGTGCGTGAAGAAGGGATTGAAGATGACCGACCAGCGCCGCGTGATCTCGCGCGTGCTGTCGGAGGCGACGGACCACCCCGATGTGGAGGAAGTGCACCGCCGTGCATCCGCCATCGACCCGCGCATTTCCATCGCCACAGTCTATCGCACGATGCGACTGTTCGAGGAGGCGCACGTCATCGACCGGCTTGATTTCGGTGACGGCCGTGCACGCTACGAAGAGACCAGAACCGATCATCACCACCATCTGATCGATGTCGACTCAGGGGAAGTGATCGAGTTCACCAACGATGAGATGGAACGGCTGAAGGAAAGCATAGCCCGCGAACTTGGCTATGACCTGATCGGCCATCGGTTGGAACTGTACGGTGTTCCTCGCAAACGCCGCACTGATAAATCTGAGTCTTAACTGTATACGGAACTTACTGGCGATGCGCACAAGGGGTGCCGGCTGACTCTCCCTTCTCCGGAATCTCCACACGCGTGACGGGCGGGTCAGGCGGCCATCGCTTGCGGGGTGCATCGGGTGCCGGGCTGGACCTTGCCGGCCGCTGGCCCAAGGTTAGGCGAGGAGCAAACCTCACTGACCGGAACCGGCCGCACCATGGATGATCGTCCCGACAATCGCCAAGACCGACGCCCCGACGCCCGGCCCGAAAGCCCGCCAAGCACGGCCGGGCCGGACATTCCCAAGACCGCAGCCAACGCCGCAGGCTCGGGTCCCGACCCCGTCCTCGAACGGCTGGACCGCCTGTCCGACCTGCTGATGCGCCGCATCGACCGGCTGGAAGAGCGGGTCCGCAGCCTGGAACAGGACAATGGCGAGATCATCAACCTGCTGATCGCCGTCAAGGCCGGGCTGGAGGAAGCGTCAGGCGACCTGATTGCCCAGCTGGAGGAGGTGGACGACACCGCCGGGCCGGAATTCGCATCCGACGACGGGTCGGCGGAGGACGCGGAGGACGGACCGCTATTCGAAACGCCCTGCGGCCCCACCATGCTGCATTGATCGGCGCCGCCGGGGTCGACTTGGCTGGAGTCCGCTTGAAAATCCTTGCCTGCCGCACCGCGCCGGCCGGATAACCATGGTCATGCAAACGACGTCCGTTCCGCCCCGCGGCATCGAGCCCCGGATCAGCCTCACGCCGCCCGCGCCGCTGCTGGCGACGGCTCCCGATTCGCCGATCTCCGGGCCATTGGTTTCCGGGCCGGCCGGTGTGGCCTTCTTCGACTTCGACGGAACGCTGATCCACGGCGACAGCCTGCCGATGTTCGTCGGCGAGGTGATCGGCCGGCGCCGCGCCGCCCTGGCGCTGGCCGACGCCATCCGGTCGGCCCTGCACCGGCATGTCCGCGGCCGTGGGCCGGGCTGCGATTTTCCGGGCTCGGTCAAGGCGATCTACCTGAAGCGCACCCTGCGCGGCTTGCCGGTGGCCGACGCGCTGGCCGCGGCGGAGCGGATGGTCCCGCGCGTGCGCTGGCACCAGCCGATGCTCGACGTGCTGAAGGAGCATCGCCAGCAGGGCCGCCGCGTGGTGGTCGCAACCGGCGCGCTCGACCTCTACATGCCGGCACTGCTGCGCGGGCTGGAGGTGGACGACCTGCTGGCGACGGGTATGGAGGTGGTGGACGGCAAACTGACCGGCCGGCTCAGCACCGCCAACTGCGTGCGGCTGGACAAGGCGGAGCGGGTGACCGGCTGGATCGCCGGCAACGGCCCGGTCGCCGCCACCTGGGGCTATGGCAACCATCCCAGCGACCTGCCGATGCTGGCGCTGATGCACAAGGGCGAAGTGGTCCGTATTCGACGAAGGTCGAACCACAGGTAGCGGCGGTTTACAACCCGGCCAACCATCCGCATACTCCGTCTGTCCATAATAAAAACATGATGGACGGAGGGGAAACGTGGCTTTCAGCATCGAAGCGAACATCCGGATGCCGGGTTACGGCGGGCGCCGCGCCGTGGTCGCCGATGCCGACCGCATCCAGCGCGAGGCGCTGGCCGGGCATCTGTCCGGCCGCGGCTTCCAGGTCTCGCAGACCGCCGATGCGCTGGAGGCCCTGACCCTCATCGGGGCGGAGGCGCCGGTCGTGGCATTGCTGCCGCTCGACCATGAGGGCGACGAGGGCGACCGCGCCGCGGCGCTGGCGGCGATGCTCTATCCGCAGACGCGCATCCTGATGACCGGCCCGCGGATGCCGAACCTGCCATTCCCCATCCTGCCCCGCCCGGTCGATCTGACCGCGCTCGACCGCTGGCTGGACGAGGCGACGGCTTAAAAGCTCCGCACCCGTTCCAGCTTCTGCGGATTGGCGACCTGATAGACCCGCAGGATTCGACCATCAGCGATGTCGAAGGCCAGCACGCTGCGGAACGACCCGCCCAGCTCGGCCAGCAGCCCCGGCCCGCCATTGACCCGCACCGGCACGAATTGGAAGCTGACGGCGCGCTTGCGCTGGACGCCGATCAGGAAGCGGGCGATGCGGTCGGCACCGAACAGCGGCTTGACCGCCGTCCGCACCATCCCGCCGCCGTCGCTCAGCCACTGGGCGTCGTCGGACAGCAGGGCGACGATGGCGGCATAGTCGCGCCGCACGCTGGCCTCGGCGAAGGCGGCGGCCAGACGACGCCCGGCATCCGGATCGGCCATCGCGGCGGACGGCTCGGCCATGCGGGCACGGGCGCGCCGCATGATCTGGCGGCAGGCCTCGACCGACTTGCCGAGCATCGCCGCGATCTCCGCGTAATCCAGATCCATCGCCTCGCGCAGGACGAAGACCGCCCGCTGGTCCGGCGCCAGCCGTTCCAGCAGCAGGAGCATCGCCAGCGGCACCGACTCGGATTCCGCTCCGTCCTCCGACCCGTCATCCCAATCGGCGACCTCGGGCTCGGGCAGCCAAAGCCCGTAATAGCGCTCCCGCGCCACCCGGGCGGAGCGCAGCCGGTCGAGCGCCAGCCGCGTCACCAGCGTGGTCAGAAAGGCGGGGGCCGACCCGACGCTGCCGGGCGCCACCGCGGACCAGCGCAGCCAGGCATCCTGCAGCGCATCCTCCGCCTCCGCCACCGAACCGAGCAGCCGGTAGGCCAGAGCGCGCAGCCGCGCCCGCTCGCCCGCGAAGGCGGCGAGCGCGGTGTCCGGGTCGGCCAGCGCCGTCACGCCGCCATCCCGACGGCGGTGCCCTCGACATGCTGGGCGATGCCGACACGGTTCCAGGCGTTGATCTGCGCCGCCGTCACCGTCAGCTGGGCGATCTGCTCGGCGTCGAAATGGCGTTGCAGGTCCCGATAGGCGTCGTCGATGCGGTCATGCTGGGTGCGGGTCAGCACCTCGGCCCAGGCGAAGGCGGCGCGCTCGTCCGGCAGGAACAGGTCCGACCGCTCCCACCCGGCAAGGGCGGCAATGCGCTCTTCCGACTGGCCGTCGTGGCGGGCTTCCTTGGTGTGCAGGTCGATGCAATAGGCGCAGCCGTTGATCTGCGACACGCGCAGGTCGATCAGGTGGATCAGCCCGGTCGGCAGGCCGCTGCCGCGGATGGCCTTGGCGGTGGCGAACAGCGTGGCGTACAGGGACGGGGCATCGGTGGCGACGGTGAAACGGAAAGCCATGGTGTTCATCCTCGTTTGGAGTGTCATCGCCCCCATGACGGGGCACACATCTCCAGCGTGACGCATGGCTGCCTTGCGCTGACCTCAGGCGTCGCTCAGCAGCCCCACCGCCTCGCGCAGGATGGCGATCTTGGCGGCGAACCGCCCCTCGGGATCGCTCTCGCCGATCAGTTGGATCATGATCCCAAGCGCATGGGCGACGCGCGGCGCCATCCCTGGCCGCTCCCGCACACGGGTCGCGAGGTCGGACAGCGCCGGCCGGTAGGGACGCCCTTCGAACCCGTCGGTGGCGATCGACTCGAACCGGTTGGCGAGGTCGAGGATCTCGCGGTTGTCGCTCATGTCCGTTCCAACGGTTTCAAACGAACAGCATGGCGCTGCCGCCGGGCGCCTCGTTTAGGAAGGTGACGACGCCGCCGGTGGCGACCGGAACATCCGCGCGCAGCGAGACGCCGGGCGGCAGCCCCAGCGCGCGCAGCCCCATCTCGCAGGCCATCACCGTGACGTCCATGGCGACGCAGGCCTCCAGCAGCTCCTCGAAGGTGGCGAGGCCATGGGTGGCGAAATAACGGTCGCGCGCCACCGGCGTGCTGCCATCATCGGCCGGGTCCAGATCGTGCCAGCCCAACACCCCCGGCTCCGTCTCATGCACCAGGGCGCGCAGGGCGCGCCCGGTGAAGAACAGCGTGACCTTGCGGTTGGTGGCCGCCGCGGCGCTGGCCATCACCAGCGCGTAATGGACGCGGTCGAAGCCGCCGGCGAACAGCACGATGGATAAAGCCGACGTACCGCCGGCGGTGGTTCCGGAAATGGTGGTGGACATGATCGGCCGCCTCCCGTCTTTGCCGTGGCGCCCGTCAGTGGGCGGAGAGGTCGTGGATCGTCGGATGATCGCCGCAAAGCGCGCAGTCGGGATCCCGCTTGATGGAGATGCGCTGATAGGACGCATAGAGCGTGTCCATCATCAGCAGGCTGCCCGACAGGCTCTCGCCCAGCCCCAGCAGTTCCTTCAGCACCTCCGTCGCCTGCAGCGAGCCGACGGAGCCGGCCAGCGCCCCGAGCACCCCGCCTTCCGAGCAGGACGGCACGGTGCCGCGCGGCGGCGGTTCCGGGAACAGGCAGCGATAGCAGGGGTGCGGCGCGCCCAGATGCGCCTTGAAGGTGGTCAGCTGCCCGTCGAAGCGCAGGATCGCCGCCGACACCAGCGTCTTGCCGGCCAGGAAGCAGGCGTCGTTCAGCAGGAAGCGCGTGGCGAAATTGTCCGACCCGTCGGCGACCAGATCATAGCCGGCGATCAGCTCCATCGCGTTGTCGCGGCTGATCCGCGTCCGATGCGTCTCGACCCGGACATCGGGGTTCAGCGCCCGGATGCGGGCGGCGGCGCTCTCCACCTTCGGGCGGCCGAGCGACGACTCGTCGTGGATCACCTGCCGCTGCAGGTTCGACAGGTCGACCGTGTCGTCGTCGACGATGCCGATGGTGCCGACGCCGGCCGCCGCCAGATAGAGCAGCAGGGGCGCGCCCAGGCCGCCGGCACCGACGACCAGCACCTTGGAACGCAACAGCTTTTCCTGGCCGATGCCGCCGACTTCCGGCAGCACGATGTGGCGGGAATAGCGGTGAAGCTGGGTATCCGTGAAGTCCATGGCCCGCAGCATAGCGCAAGGACGGGCCGTTGCAGCAACATTCGATGCCGCGTTTTCCGCAAGCCGGCAGCGCCGCCGGTCAGGCCCCGATCCTGTCAGGCCCCAGTCCCGTTATGCTTTGGTGGAGGTTGTCGTGGGCTTCGCTTCCGACGCCCATTGGCGCAGCCGGTCCTGCCGTTCGCGCAGCGTCTTCTGGATGGCGCTTTCCTGGTTGGTGCCGCTGTCCGTCAGGTTCGGATTGCGCGGGATTAGGCTCAACCGGAAATCGGTCGGGCTCTCCAGGTCTCCCGGCGGCACCACCACCATCGTGTACTGACCGGGTTCCAGCTTGTAGGTCGGTTTCTGCAGGAAGGTCTGCTGCGCATCGGGTTTGCCCGAGTCGCTGGCGGCCACCACCTTGCCGTCCTTGTCCATCATCGCCCAGCGCGTGTTGGGAAGCGAGATGTCGGCGGTGAAGGTGCCGCCCTGCACGACGTTGAAGGTGTGCTTCTGGACACCGGTGTCGCCGTTCGCCGGCGGCTGGGCAGTGCCCTTCAAGGTCGCGCCGCCACCGGTCACCAGGACGTTCTGCCGTTCGGTGACGTCCATCGAATAATCGCGCACGCCGGCCGCACGGTTGGCCTGAGAAAAGGTCGCCGTGTAGGTGCCGGGTCCCAGCCGCGCGCTGGCGTCCGCCGCCGATTCCTTCGACCGGATGGTGGTCACCACCTCGTTGCGGTCGTTGCGGATTTCGACGTTGGTGAAGGTGTTGTTGATCTTGAAATTGAACTCGCCGGACTTGCTGACCGTGAAGGTCTGGGTGTCGGCGTTGGCACCGTCCGAACCGATCTTGGTCGTCTTCCCCTTCAACTGGGAGAAGGCGCTGCTCGACAGGTTCGGAACATAGGTGGCGGCGGTAATATCCGTCATGGCGGTCACTCCCCGGCGGCGGCACGGACGGAACGGCGGTGCGGTCACCGGGAAGATTAGCCGAAAGGGCGAATTCCGTCAAATTTCGGGCCGGAATTTCGCCGCCAAGCTGCGAACCGAAGCTGCGAGTGGGGGGCAAGGATCGCCCCCACCCGCACGGGCGCAGTGTTACTCCAGACCTTCGAACAGGGCGGTCGACAGGTAGCGTTCGGCAAAGGACGGCAGGATCACGACGATCTGCTTGCCGGCATTCTCCGGACGGGCGCCGATCTCCAGCGCCGCGGCCAGCGCCGCGCCGGACGAGATGCCGACCGGCACGCCTTCCAGGCGGGCGACGTCGCGGGCGGTCTCGAAGGCGCGCTGGTTGGAGATGCGCACCACCTCGTCGATCAGCTCCTTCTTCAGGATTTCCGGCACGAAGCCGGCGCCGATGCCCTGGATCTTGTGCGGGCCGGGCATGCCGCCGGACAGGACCGGGCTGTCCTCCGGCTCCACCGCCACCGCCTTGAAGGAGGGCTTGCGCGCCTTGATGACCTCGGCGGTGCCGGTCAGCGTGCCGCCGGTGCCGACGCCGGAGATCAGGAAATCGACCTGACCGTCGGTGTCCTTCCAGATCTCCTCCGCCGTGGTGGCGCGGTGGACGGCCGGGTTGGCGGCGTTCTTGAACTGCTGCAGCAGATAGGCGTTCGGGTCGGCGGCCAGGATCTCCTCCGCCTTGCGGATGGCGCCCTTCATGCCCTCCGCCGCCGGGGTCAGCACCAGCTCGGCGCCCAGCAGCTTCAGCATCTTGCGCCGCTCCACCGACATGCTTTCCGGCATGGTCAGGATCAGCTTGTAACCCTTGGCGGCGGCGACGAAGGCCAGCGCGATGCCGGTGTTGCCGGAGGTGGGTTCGACCAGCGTCGTGCGGCCGGGGGCGATGGTGCCGGCGGCCTCGGCGGCCTCGATCATGGCGCGGCCGATGCGGTCCTTGACGCTGGCCAGTGGGTTGAAGAACTCCAGCTTGCCGATGATCTGGGCCTTCACCCCCGCCTCGGCGGCGAGGCGGTCCAGCCGCACCAGCGGCGTGGCGCCGATCGTGTCGAGGATGCTGTCGTAGATCTTGCCGCGGAACTCCGGTGCAGCCATGATTCCACCTCTGAAATTTGTGTTATGTGTGATTTCAACACCCCGGGAGGAGCATTATCCAGCACAGGGACACTGTCAAACGGCAAGTGGGGCAAACGGCAAGTGGGGTCTTCAGGCCATCCGCACCAACCCGTCCCGATCGCGCTAGATGGTGAAGTCGATCCGGTCCTCGGTCTCGCTCTCCACCCCGGCGCGGCGCGCGCGCATGCACAGATCCTCGATGGTGATGGTGTCGAGCTTCGCCATGCACTCTTCCTGCAGTTCGCCCCACAGCGGGCGCACCACCTGATGGCCCAGCACGGAGCCGGCCGGCTCTTCGATCGGATCGGTGGCGGTCTCCATCGCGCGGACGACCTTGACGATCTCGCCCAGCGTGATGCGCCGCCGTTCCCGCGCCAGCCGGTAGCCGCCGCGCGGGCCCCGCACTCCGGCCAGCACGCCTTCACGCACCAGCTGCTGCAGCACCTGTTCCAGATAGCGCTTCGGGATGCCCTGGCGCCGGGTGATCTCCCCCGACTGCACCGGCTCGGTGCCCGCGTTGTAGGCGATGTCGAGGACCGCCTCGATGGCGAACATCAGCTTCTTGGAGATGCGGAGCATCACGAACGACTCCCGGTGATCTGTCCATGGGCGGCCCGGCGGTGGGAAACCGCCTTCTCTCCCATTCCCGCCTGTTGGTTAAGAGCCGTTTTACACCGTCGGCGCGGTAATTCTCAACAGGATTTGTCGCAGACAGATTCGGGAAAATGCGCCTCACCCCACCCCGGTCCAGGCCACCTCGCCCAAATCCTCGCGGAAGGCGAAGCGCTTCAGATGGTCGATCACCACCCCCTGCATGCGCTCCATCTGCCCGGACTCCTCCACCTCCAGGGTCAGGGTCAGCCCCGCATCGTCGGCCGCCATGCGGCAGCGGCTGTCGGGACCGAAGGGGACGAGGCCCTGGGTCTCGTCATAAACGACCTCGAACTTGTGCGCCCAATGCTTGCACAGCTGGGTCATGTAGCGGCGCCCGTTCGGCGTCGCGATGCGCGCGGTCGATGCGGCCATGGTCATCGTCTCCTGTCCGGTCAGATGCGTTCGACGCTGCGGGCGGCATTGTCGATGATGTCGGCGATGGCCTGGGTCTGCTCCGTCGTCAGGTCGCCGCGCGACAGGCGCATCCGCAGGGCCATCTTGAAGTTCTCGACGGCGCGGACGATCTGCGGCGAGGATTCACGCTGGCGGCAGGCCTTCGCATGGGCGATGCGCTCGCGCACCGCCGCCACCGTCGGCTCCGCCGCCGCCAGCGCCGCCGTGCCCTCCGGCATGATCTCGTAGAGCTTCTTGTTGCCCTCGGTGGCGCCGACCCGGATGTGGCCCTGCTCCTCCAGCAGAGTCAGGGTCGGGTAGACGACGCCGGGGCTGGGGCTGTAGGCGCCGCCGACCATCTCCTCGATCGTCTTGATCAGGTCATAGCCGGAGCGCGGCTTCTCCGCGATCAGCCACAGCAGGACCAGCCGCAGGTCGCCATGGTCGAAGATGCGCCGCTCCCCCCGGCCGCCTTTGCCATGGCCGCCCCAGCCTTCCCAGCCGCCGCGATGACCGTGGCGCCCGTGCCGGCCGCGCCCTTCCCCCCGACCCTCCGCCATCTCGTCGTCGAACTCCGGACGCGAGAAGCGGCGGCCGTGATTGTGAAACAGATGCCGAAACATGGAACCCTCTCTTGATGCAGTTTCGATATAACGAAAACTTAGATATATCGAAACCCGCTCTTGGACAAGAGGCGATTTTCGGGCGGACACTCCGGCGGCGCCCCATACGGCGCTCCTGCGGCCCTCATGTGACGCCCGGCCCCCGGACAAATTGGGTTCGTCCGCAAATCTCTGTCGCCCGCCCGGCCGAAGGGGCTATAACCGACGCCCTGGCATTGCTTTCGCGTGTGTGTGTCCTCATGCCCCTTCGGATCGAGACCTTTTCCAACGTCACCGGCGGCTCCAGCTTCTTCAAGGCGGTGGGCCACCCGCTGGCGGCGCCCAAGGCCGCGATCCTGATCGCGCGGTTGGCCTCCTTCGGACCGGTGGCGGTCTATGACCCGCTGGGCCTGCTGTCGGGGCTGGCGGAGTTCTATGACCTGTCGTCGATCGACATCGGCGGGATCTATGTCCAGGACGTGGAGCAGGTCGGCCGCGAGGTGTTCGGCCACGCCGCCCGCCCGGTGACCGACCTGCCGTCCAGCGGCGCCCGCACCGTCTTCGTCGTCGCCTTCGATTCCCAGCGGCTGGAAGGCCACATCGCGCATCTGATCCCGAAGCAGGCCGGCGTCGTCTCGCTCGACGCCATGCGCGTGCCGGAAGACATGCTGAACGACCCCGGCCATTACCTGTCGAAGTTCAACTGGGCGACCAACTTCGCCTGGTTCCGCGACGGCGACGGCCACCACACCCGCGTGGTGTCGGCCAATTACTGGCCGCGTTACGGCGCCAAGGGCACCCGGCTGTGGGCCTGCCTGTTCGACGGCGAGGGCCGCCCCATCGCCGACTGGACGGAGCCGATGCCGCCGACCGACGGCACCGTGGTGATCGACAGCCGGCAGGTGCGCGAGCGCTTCAACCTGTCCGACTTCTGCGGCTCGCTGTTCCTGCACGTCATCGGCGCCGCCGGGCATGACGTGGTGAAATACGCCCTCGACACCTATGGCGACGACGACAGCGTGCTGTCCTGCACCCACGACGCCAACGCATGGCCGGCCGACCTCTATGCCGGGCTGCCCGCCCCGCGCGAGGGCGAGCGGGTGACCCTGTGGATCCAGAACAGCCACCCGACGCCGATCCCGGCCGGCGCCGTCGGCCTGAACCTGATGGGCTCGGCCGACATCCGCAGGCTCGACCAGACGGTCCCGGCCTTCGCCACCGTCGAGCTGGACGTCGCCAGCCTGTTCCCCGAGGCACGCTGGCCGCAGCAGTTCGAGGTTCAGGCCGGCAAGCATTTCGTCCGTCCGCGCTACGAGATCGTCGCCGCCGACGGCCGCCGCCGCATGGCCCATGCCAATGTCGAGCGCACCGACCTGAAACCCGACCCCAAGTTGCCGCAACTGACCGGTGGCGCCATGGACAAGGGCGTCGTCGGCAAGGGCCACATCCTGCCGGCGCCGTTGCTGCCGATGAGCCGCTGGCGCACCATTCTGCTGCCGACGCCGATGAGCACGGCGCAGACCGAGCTGCCGGTGAAGGCCGTCGTCTATGACCGCAACGGCGTCGAGATCGCCGAACACCGCTTCGGCAACCTCAAGCGGTCCGACAGCGTGGCGCTGGACGTGTCCGGGCTGGTCGCCGACAAGTCCGTCGTTGACGGCTGGGGCCATGTCGAACTGGTCTATGATTTCGAAGCTGGAACGATCGCCGACGGCTGGCTGCACGCGCTGGTCCGTTACGAGGACGTAACGACCGGCCATGTGGCGGAGACCAGCTTCGGCAGCCACATGTTCAACATGGCGATGGTCTACCGCGACGAGCCGCAGAGCTACCATGGCCGGCCGCCCGGCCTGTCGACCCGCCTGTTCCTGCGGCTGGGCACCGACCCGTGGGACACGCTCTGCCACCTCGTCTATCCTGCCTCGACCCGGTGGCATGACACCTCCGACACCAGCCTGATCCTGGTGCGGCGCGATGGCGTCGAAGTGGCGCGCAAACGGCTGGCGATCCCCTGCGGCGGCTCACGCTTCTGGCGCTATCACGAGATGTTTTCGGAAGCGGAACGGTTGGCGGCTGGCGAGCATGCCTATGTGCTGATTCGCGACACCACCTGCCGCCTGTTCGGCTACCATGGCTGCCTTGCCGCCGGTGACAGCGCCTTCAGCCTCGACCATATGTTTGGCTTCTAGAACCGTTCCAATCGCGAACTCCCTTCTGCCGATCACTGCGGGATCAGACCCATGGCCACCACGCACCACACCAAGGTCCTCATCATCGGCGCCGGCCCGGCCGGTTACACCGCCGCCATCTATGCCGCGCGCGCCAATCTGGAACCGCTGATGGTCCAGGGCATGCAGCCGGGCGGCCAGCTGATGATCACCACAGATGTGGAGAATTACCCCGGCTTCGCCGATCCGATCCAGGGCCCCTGGCTGATGGAGCAGATGCAGAAGCAGGCGGAGCATGTCGGCACGAAGATGGTGTTCGACCTGATCACCGACGTCGACTTCACCCAGCGTCCCTTCGTCTGCAAGGGCGACAGCGGCGACACCTACACCGCCGACAGCGTCATCATCGCCACCGGCGCCCAGGCGCGCTGGCTCGGCATCTCGACCGAAGAGATCTATCGCGGCTTCGGCGTGTCGGCCTGCGCCACCTGCGACGGCTTCTTCTTCCGCGGCAAAGAGGTCGCGGTGATCGGCGGCGGCAACTCGGCGGTCGAAGAGGCGCTGTACCTGACCAACCATGCCACCAAGGTGACGGTCATTCACCGCCGCGACAGCTTCCGCGCCGAACGCATCATGCAGGACCGCCTGTTCCGCCACCCGAAGATCGAGGTGGTGTGGGACAGCACGGTGGAGGAGATCGTCGGCGAGGGCGACGGCACCATGGGCAACCCGCGCAACGTCACCGGCGTCCGCGTGAAGAACGTCAAGTCGGGTGACGAGCGCGTGATCCCGGTGACCGGCGTCTTCGTCGCCATCGGCCACGAGCCGGCGACCGGCGTCTTCAAGGGCAAGGTGAAGATGGACGAGTCGGGCTACATCATCACCGCCCCCGATTCGACCGCCACCGACATCGCGGGCGTCTTCGCCGCCGGCGACGTGAAGGACAAGGTCTATCGTCAGGCGGTCACCGCCGCCGGCATGGGCTGCATGGCCGCGCTTGAGGCCGAACGCTGGCTCGCCCACCACGAGCCGGCCGCCGGCGCCCATGGCGACCCCAGCCCGGCGGGGACGTGGTGAGCTGAAGGTTAAGTTCAAGCGACGGGTGCCCCCTCCCTAACCCTCCCCCACCGTCGGTGGGAGAGGGAACTCCGCCGCTCATTTGCGAATCGTCACGGCACCTAGCATCCAATCCCCTCTCCCGCGGAACGCGGGGGAGGGATAGGGAGGGGGCAAGGGGCGCATCCACAGCACCCACTTCCCTCTCATACCCCCCTATGCCCTTGACGGGCTTTGCACAAAGCCCCGACTGTGATTCCCTAGCGCCTCCAAATCGCGAGGGAGTCCTCTTGCCTACGCTGAAACGCGGCCTGACCCTGCTGGTCACGGTCGCCGCCACCCTGCTGGGCCTGCTGCTGGTCACGTTCCTGATCGGCCGCGTCGTGCCGATCGACCCGGTGTTGTCCGCGCTCGGCGACCGGGCGAACGCCGAAAGCTATGCGCAGATGCGCACGCAGCTCGGCCTCGACCTGCCGCTGTGGCAGCAGTTCCTCCGCTATGTCGGCGACGTGCTGCAGGGCGACCTCGGCACCTCGGTGCTGACCTCCCGCCCGGTGCTGGAGGATGTGCTGCGCGTCTTCCCGGCGACGCTGGAGCTGGCGACGGTCGCCGTCGTGCTCGGTGCGCTGCTGGGCGTGCCGGCCGGGGTGTTCGCCGCCACCCACCGCGGGCGCTGGCCCGACCATGCCATCCGCCTGCTCGGCCTGATCGGCCATTCGGTGCCGATCTTCTGGCTCGGGCTGATGGCGCTGCTGCTGTTCTACGCCAAGCTGGACTGGGTGCCGGGACCGGGGCGGGTCGACGTCTTCTACGAGGGCATGGTCGATCCGCTGACCGGCATCGTCACCGTCGACGCCCTGCTGGCCGGCGAGACCGAGATGTTCTGGAACGCCGTCCAGCATCTGGTTCTGCCGTCGGCCATCCTCGGCCTCTACAGCGTCGCCTACATCGCGCGGATGACGCGCGGCTTCATGCTGGACCAGCTGCGTCAGGAATACATCACCACCGCCCGGGTGAAGGGCCTGTCGGAGACCCGCGTGGTCTGGCGCCATGCGCTGGGCAACATCGCGGTGCCGCTGATCACCGTCATCGCCCTGTCCTATGCCAGCCTGCTGGAAGGGTCGGTGCTGACCGAGACGGTGTTCGCCTGGCCCGGCCTTGGGCTCTACATCACCAATTCGCTGCTCAGCGCCGACATGAACGCGGTGCTGGGCGGGACGCTGGTGGTCGGCGCGGTCTTCATCGCGCTGAACCTGCTGTCCGACCTGCTCTATCGCCTTCTGGATCCGCGTGCCCGATGACTGCGCACACCGACACCCGATCCGCCGGCTGGCGGGACTGGCTGACCACCGACACGCCGCAGTCCCGCGCCCAGGCCCGGCTTGGCCGCGCCTGGGCCGGCTGGACCGCCTTCCGCCGCAACCGGCTGGCCGTCGCCGGGCTGCTGATCGTGCTGGCCCTGGTCGTCGTCGCGGCACTGGCCCCGGTGCTGGCGCCCTACCATCCCTATGCCCAAAATCTGGACAACCGGCTGATGCCGCCGAGTGCGGCCCATTGGCTGGGCACCGACGCCTTCGGACGCGACATCCTCTCGCGCCTGATCCATGGCGCGCGGCTGACGCTGATGATCGTGGCGCTGGTGGCGGTGACGGCGCCGCTGGCCGGGCTGGTGATCGGCACGGTCGCCGGCTATTTCGGCGGCTGGGTCGACACCGTGCTGATGCGCATCACCGACATCGCGCTGGCCTTCCCCAAGCTGATCCTGGCGCTGGCCTTCGTCGCCGCGCTCGGCCCCGGTATCGAGAATGCGGTGATCGCCATCGCCATCACTTCCTGGCCGCCCTATGCCCGCATCGCCCGGGCGGAGACGCTGACGGTCCGCCGCGCCGACTTTATCAGCGCCGCCCGGCTGCAGGGCGCCTCCAGCCTGCGCATCATCCTCGGCCATATCATGCCGCTGTGCGTCGCCTCGCTGATCGTGCGGACGACGCTGGACATGGCCGGCGTGATCCTGACCGCCGCCGGCCTCGGCTTCCTCGGCCTCGGCGCCCAGCCGCCGCTGCCGGAATGGGGGGCGATGATCGCCAGCGGCCGGCAATATGTGCTGGAGCAATGGTGGGTCGCCGCCATGCCGGGCTTCGCCATCTTCATCGTCAGCCTGGGTTTCAACCTGCTGGGCGACGGGTTGCGCGACGTGCTCGACCCGAAGGGGGACTGACAATGACCAATCAAAAGATGGCGGGCAACACTCCCCTGCTCGAAGTCTCCAACCTCCGCGTCGCCTTCCCCACCCGCACCGGCATGGCCGAGGCGGTGCGCGGCGTCTCCTTCACCTTGGGCCGGGAGAAGCTGGGCATCGTCGGCGAGTCGGGATCCGGCAAGTCGATGACCGGCCGCTCCATCCTGCGCCTCGTCCCGCCGCCGGGCCGGGTCACCGCCGACCGGCTGGCCTTCAACGGCGAGGATCTGCTGGCGGCCTCGGCCAAGCGCATGCGCGACATCCGCGGACGGCGCATCGCCATGGTGATGCAGGACCCGAAATACTCGCTGAACCCGGTGATGACCGTCGGCCGCCAGATCGCCGAGGCCTACCGCGTCCACAGCAAGGCCGGCGCCGCCGAGGCCAAGCGCCGGGCGCTGGAGATGCTGGCCGCCGTGCGCATCCGCGATCCGGAACGGGTCTATGACCGCTACCCGCACGAGGTGTCGGGTGGCATGGGCCAGCGCATCATGATCGCGATGATGCTGATCCCCGACCCCGACCTGCTGATCGCCGACGAGCCGACCTCGGCGCTGGACGTCACCGTGCAGATGCAGGTGCTGGCGATCCTCGACGACCTCTGTTCCCAGCGCGGCATGGGCATGATCTTCGTCAGCCACGACCTGAACCTTGTCGCCTCCTTCTGCGACCGCATCCTCATCATGTATGCCGGCCGGGTGGTGGAAAGCTGTCGCGCGTCGGAACTGCACGCCGCCCAGCACCCCTACACCCGTGGCCTGCTGGCCAGCCTGCCGAAGATCGACGAGCCGCCGGGCGACCTGCCGGTGCTGAGCCGCGACCCCGCCTGGCTGGAGGCGTAAGGACGATGATGATCGACATCCAGGACCTGCGGGTCAGTTTCGGCGATGGCGCCGATGCCGTCACCGCAGTGGACGGCGTCACCCTGTCGGTGCGGGAGGGGGAAAGCTTCGGCCTCGTCGGCGAATCAGGCTCCGGGAAATCCACCGTCCTGCGCGCGGTCAGCGGCCTGAACGACGACTGGACCGGCCGCATCGCCGTCGCCGGCACGGAGCAGGGACCGAAACGGCAAAAGGGTTTCTACAAGCTCTGCCAGATGGTGTTCCAGGACCCCTACGGCTCGCTACACCCGCGCCACACGGTGGACCGCATCCTGGCCGAGCCCATCGCCATCCACGGGCTGGGCGATGCCGACGCCCGCATCGACCGGGTTCTGCGCGATGTCGGGCTCGGCCCCGCCTTCCGCTTCCGCTACCCGCACCAGCTGTCGGGCGGCCAGCGCCAGCGCGTCGCCATCGCCCGCGCCCTGGTACTGGAGCCGCGCGTCCTGCTGCTGGACGAGCCGACCTCGGCGCTCGACGTCTCGGTGCAGGCGGAGATCCTGAACCTGCTGCGCCGGCTGCGGGCGGAGCACGGCCTGACCCTGGTGCTGGTCACCCACAACCTCGCCGTCGTCGCCAACCTGTGCGACCGGCTGGCGGTGATGAACCGCGGCCGTCTGGTGGAGGAGATGACGGTGGAGGAATTGCGCCGGGGTGCCGCGCGCGAGCCCTACACGTTGCAGCTCCTGCGCGCCAGCCTGGGCTACGACCGCGCGACGGCGGAGAGCTTCCGGGATTATGCGTGAGGGAGTTGGGTGCGGTTTGCCGTCACTCGGCCGCTAGAACCTGGGCGACCATGTCGGGTTGCTTTTCGATGACGCGCAGGTAGGACGCAACGGCGGCATCCGGCTCCCGCCGCCCCTGCTCCCACTCCTGTAGCGTGCGCAGCGGAATGCCGAAACGCTCGGCGAATGCCTCCTGCGACAGACCGGTCGAACGGCGAACCCGCTTCGCCAGAGGCGGGTGCCTCATGGCGGCGAGTTGCTCATCGGTGAAGCTATCGTGGTCGCTCATCGGGATCACCATGGGTCTAGGATGCCGTTGCTCAGAAGTTGAGCATTCAAACAAGCGCCACACATCATACACTTCTCTCGGCCGTCATTCCCGCGAAGGCGGGAATCCACCCGATTGAGCGGCTTCATTGCGGAGTTTCTTGGATCCCCGCCTTCGCGGGGATGACGCAAAGTACCCTTTATTCCAGAGGCTTAATATCGGTCTGAGTTGTGTGCATCCCGTAGCGCCTTCGCGGGGATGACGGCCGACAATCGGCACTAGAAAGATACAGGCACTCACCCCAGCCGCACCACGCACAGCTTGTCCTCCGCCCCCTTGGCGGCGGCCTTGTGGTCGGCGATGGCGGCGTTGACGGCGTCGGGGGTCAGCTGGCCGCCGCCGGGCGGGATCACCACGGCGACGCCGCTGGCCGCCAGCAAGGGGAAGCGCCGCAGCGCTCCATAGCGGTCTTTCGCCAAAAACCCACCGCTGACCCGCGTTTCGGCGTCGTACAGGCTTTCGGCGTCGGAGCGGAACAGGGCCAGCAGTTCCACCAGCCGGGCCAGCACCTCGCCCTCCTCGCCGCCGCTGACGCCCAGGAAGAAGTCGTCGCCGCCGATATGACCGGCGAAGGCGTCGGCGTCGATGGAAGCCCCGGCGCTGCCGGCCCAGGCCTTCAGCCGCTCGCTGAACATCAGGATGGCACGGTCGCCCTGGCGGAAGCCGAAATTGTCGTTGAAGGGTTTGAAGTTGTCAAAATCCAGATAGGCCAGCACATGGCCGCGCCCCGCATCGGCCAGCGCCCCTTCGATGTGGCGCAGGATCGCCGCGTTGCCCGGCAGCCGGGTCAGGGGGTTCTGGTCGGTCGCCATCGCCAGATTGCGCTCATGCACCAGCCGCAGCAGGGCGCCGCTCGACAGCACGCCGGCATAGGCGCCGCCCTCGACGATGACGATCCCGTCGGCGGCGGATTCGGTGGAGAAGGCCTCGATCACCCGGTCCAGCGGGGTGGAGATGTCGCAGACCGGTGAACGGATGACCAGATCGTCCAGCCGGTCGCCCAGGCCACGGTTGCGCAGCAACTCCCCGCCGAAGCGCGAATAGACGTAACGCTTCAGGTCGCGCTCGCGGATCAGGCCGAGCGGCCGGTCATGCTCGTCGGTGATCGGTGCGATGGGGGCGCTGCCGTCGCGGCGGAAATAGTCCAGCAGCTCGGTCTTGCGCGAATCCACCCGCAGCGGCGGCAGCCGTTCGATCACCTCCGACAGGCGGCGGTGCGATTCGCTGGGCTGGCGGCGGTCCTGGCGGTTGAGATCCTCCACCATCGCATAGCGGTTGGGCAGCCCGGTCAGATCCACCCGCGGCCGGGCGATCAGGAAGCCCTGCGCAAAGTCGCAGCCCAGATCGCGGCAGGTGTAGAACTCGGCCGCAGTCTCCACCCCCTCCGCCACGATCTGGATGCCCAGCGCATGGGCATGGCCGGCCAAGGCCGCCACCAGCGCCCGCTTGCGCGAGTCCGCGTCGATGCCGGCGATGAAGAAGCGGTCGATCTTCACATAGTCCGGCCGCGCCTCGTACAGCGTGCGCAGGCCGGAATGGCCGACGCCGAAATCGTCGATGGCGATGCCGACCCCGCTCTGGCGGTAGCGGTCCACCGCCGCATCCACCGCGACGCCGCTGGGCACCGGCCGGCTTTCCGACAGTTCCAGCACGATGCCGCTGTTGCGCGATGCCGCCGGATCACGGGCGAGCCAGGGCGAGTCGGGTCGGCCGATCAACCGGGCGTCCAGGTTCAGGAACAGCTTCGCCTCGCTCCAGCCCGACAGCGCGCGATAGGCGGCGACCGCCTTGGCATGCAGCGCCGTCTCCACCGTCGCCAGCAGGCCGGCGGCCTCGGCGGCGTCCAGCAACTCGCCCGCGTTGGCAAAGCGGGTGCGCTCGAACCCGCGCAGCAGCGCCTCATAGCCATGGCAGCGGCCGGACCGCAGTTGGACGATGGGTTGGAAGGCATAGCGCAACAGCCCGACCGCCGATGCCCAATCGAACGCCGCGGCGGCACCCTCGGCGGAGCGGACGGCGGTCCAGTTCGCGCCATAGGGTTCGGCGGCATCATTCGCCGTCCGCCCGGTTTTGGCGCCGGCCATGGCCCCGGCTTTTGTCGTGGTCAGCACAGTCATCGCTCGGTCCGCCAGCGCCGATCCCGCATAAGATCAGCACCCGCTTGTAACAGAGCTTGTTTGCGGTTTCATGACCGCAGCGCCACGGTGTTGCGCAACGCGCCCTCCCTCCGCAGACGCGGGGGAACAGGCAGAATCGGATTTTCGGTTGATCGCAACCCCGTCACACACACGGCGCGGTGGAATGTGCATTGCCCGCACCATCGCGCATCGCTATGCATGCAACGGTGGGAACCGGGCGGCGGAATGGCCACCGCCCGCGTCCCACCTACCTGGGAGCACAGAGTGGAAAAAGCACTCGTCCTCCTGGTCCTGGTGCTTCAGCTGATCAAGGCGATCCTTGACCTGCTGAAGTAACCGGACCGGACGGGGGGTGCGGCTGGCACCGCACCCTCCTGTCCGCAAGACTATAGTCAAACCGCCCTTCGCCGCAAGACCCACCCCACCACCGGAACGCTCATCCGAGCCATCGCCGCTCAATCGGGCGGAGAGTGGTTCCCCGTCTGCGGCCCGGCCGTCCCGAATCGAATCCTCGTATCGCCGCGCCCGCCTGCGCTATAGGAAGGCCCCGCCAGTCTTGGAGGCGGTTCGGGTGAGTGGGAGGCGAGCGGGATGAAGGTCGGCATCGACATGGGGGCGACGAACGCGGGCGGCGCCGCGACGCTCGACCTGGAAGAGCTGCTGGCGACCCGTCTGCTGGTCCAGGGCAATTCCGGCTCCGGCAAGTCGCACCTGCTGCGCCGGCTGATCGAACAGAGCGCCCAATGGGTGCAGCAGGCGGTGATCGACCCGGAGGGCGACTTCGTCACCCTGGCCGAACGCTTCGGCCATGTGGTGGTCGAGGCGGACGAGCACAGCGAGGCCGCCCTGCAATCCGTCGCCGCCCGCGTGCGCCAGCATCGCGTCTCCGTCGTCCTGAACTTGGAGGGGCTGGACGCGGAAATGCAGATGCGCCACGCCGCCGCCTTCCTGGGCGGGCTGTTCGATGCCGACCGCGATTTCTGGTATCCGATGCTGGTGGTGGTGGACGAGGCGCAGCTGTTCGCCCCCTCGGCCGCCGGCGAAGTGTCGGACGAGGCGCGCAAGGTCTCGCTCGGCGCCATGACCAACCTGATGTGCCGCGGGCGCAAGCGCGGGCTGGCCGGGGTGATCGCCACCCAGCGTCTGGCCAAGCTGGCGAAGAACGTCGCCGCCGAGGCGTCGAACTTCCTGATGGGGCGCACCTTCCTCGACATCGACATGGCACGCGCTGCCGACCTGCTGGGCATGGAGCGCCGGCAGGCGGAGATGTTCCGTGACCTGGAGCGCGGCCATTTCATCGCGCTCGGCCCCGCCCTCTCGCGCCGGCCGCTGCCGCTGCGCATCGGCGCGGTGGAGACCCAGGGCCGCACCGGCAGCCCGACCCTGATGCCGCCGCCCACCACCCCGGTGGCGGATGCCCGCGACCTGATCTTCACCACCACCGAGCCGGAGCCGCCGCGCTACGTGCGCCGCCCCTCCACCTCGGCCAGCGCCGACCTGATGGCGCAGCTGGCGCGCGGCCGTCCCGCCGCCCCGCCGCCGTCAACCGACGAAAGCGCCGCCGAACAGCCGGCCCTGCTGCCTTTGGAGCCGGAGGAAACGCCTGAGCAGGCCGCCGAGCGCGAGGCCGGTTATGACGAGGTGCTAGCCGAGGTGCTGGCCGATCCGGAGGCGCCCTACCGCTCGCTGGCCGTGCTGTACCAGGATTTTCTGGTGCGCTGCCGGGGCCGCGGGGTGGATGGCGACCGGCTGGCCCTGCCCGCCTTCCGCCGCCGTCTGGCGACCGCCCGCGCCGGGGCCGGCAGCGGCGACGATCCCGCTTGGCAGCGCGCGACGGAGGTCGCCGCCACCCTGGCGGAGGACATCCAGCCGGTCTTCCTGCTGCTGGCCCGCGCCGCGCTGGACCACGCCCCCTGCCCGTCCGACGCCGACGTGGCGCGCGCCTGCGGCAGCCGGTCGAAGGGACGCGGCCGCCGCCTGCTGACCTACATGGAACAGCGCGGCTTCATCACCAGCCGCAGCGGCCTGGGCAACACCCGCGCCATCACCCTGCCGGCCCTGGGCTGGGAAACCGCGCTCGGCGACCCGAATGCCGACGACGCGGCCGACGCCCCCGACGAGGGCGGGCTGTTCGCGGCGGGGTGAGCGCCCCTCAGCTCCCAGCCGTCGGTGCGCTCACCGGTTTGCCGGTCTGGCTCCAGCTGGTGACGAAGTCGTTGACGCCGGGCACCGCCATCATGTGCGAGTCCTTGACATAGACGAAGCGCTTCGGCCCGAAATCATACTCGGTCAGCGTGATGCCGGCGGTGCGGCAGCGCTTGTATTCGGCGGCGCTGATCGGACGGTCGGAGGCCACCATGTCGGGATGGTCCAGCCCGACGCCGCCACAGAAGGCGCGGAAGCCGGCGGCGGTGCCGCGGGCGTCGAGATGCGGCTTGGTGTCGGGGCCGCCGTTATATTTGGCCGCCGCCTGATCGACGGTGCCGCGCAGGGCCGGACTGCCGACGATCCAGATGCCGCGGGCTTCCGGCGGCGGCTTGGGCACGGCCGGCGGCGGCAGGGCGGCGGTCTGTTGCGGCGGCGGCATGGTGCCCGGCATCTGGCAGCCGGCGAGCAGGGCGGCAGCGGCAAGCGCGAGGACCATACTGCCGGCCGGCGCGGAAAAGCGGATCATCGGACGTCTCTCTCCTCAAGCATCGTCGGGCATCCGGGCGGCGAGGCCCGGGGGCTGACAATGAGGACGCTCCCGCCCGGCTTCAACGGCCCGGCCGCCGCTTGTCCCACAGGCCGCCCGGATGCGCCGCTCGCCATCCATGAGCGATCGCGATAGGATAAGCCCCACCAATGACCATCCGGAATGCATCCTCATGTCCCTGCCCGACCTGGAGATCGACGCGCTGCGCGCCTTCGTCACCGTGGCGGAGGCCGGCGGTTTCACCGCGGCGGCCGAACGGCTGGGGCGGACGCAGTCGGCGATCAGCGTCAAGGTCAAGAAGCTGGAGGATCTTCTCGGCCGTCGGGTGTTCGAGCGCACCAGCCGGTCGCTGGCGCTGACTCATGACGGCGAACTGCTGATGGGCTATGCCCGCCGCATGCTGGACCTGAACGACGAGACGGTGCGCCGCTTCACCGAACCGGCGGCGGAGGGCGAACTGCGGCTGGGCGTGGCCGAATATTTCCTGTCCGACCATCTGCCCCATGTGCTGCGCCGCTTCGCCAAGCTGCACCCACGCCTGCACATCGACGTGCGGGTGGGCATGTGCAGCGATCTGGTCTCGGCGCTGGATGGGGGCGATCTCGACCTCGTGATCTCGCGCCGCGATGCCGGCGACGGCCGCGGCCGCGCCATCTGGACCGAGCCGATGCGCTGGATCGCCGCCCCCGGTCTGGAAATCCCGACCGACGGTCCCCTGCCCTTCTGCGCCCTGCCGGCCCCTTGCGTCTTCCGCAACCGCGGGCTGGCGGCGCTGGGCGAGACCGGCCGGTCCTGGCGGGTGGTCTACACCAGCGCCAGCGTCATGGGGGTGCAGGCCGCCGTCCGCGCCGGGCTGGGGGTGGCGGTGCTCAGCGAATCCTCGGTGCCCGACGGCGTGCGCCGGCTGGGGGTGGAAGACGGCCTGCCCGAGTTGGGCAATGTCGAAATGGCGATCTTCGGCGAGACGCCGCGCAATCGCCGCCTCGCCGAACCGCTGGTCGGCTTCATCGTCGAGAGCCTGGCGGCGATGCGCCCGGCCCGCCCGCCGCTCGCCCTGGCGGGGTAGAGCGGAGGGGGGACGCCGATCAGAAGCCCTCCAGCACCACCTTGCCGCGCGCCTTGCCCGATTCGATCAGGGCATGGGCCTTGCGCAGGGTGGCGGCATCGATGCGTCCCAGCGTTTCCGTCAGCGTCGTGCGCAGGGTTCCGGCGTCGACCAGCCGCGACACCTCGGTCAGCAGCTCGTGCTGGGCGATCATGTCGGCGGTCTGGAACAGCGACCGGGTGAACATCAGCTCCCAATGCAACGAGACGCTCTTGCGCTTCAGCAGGCGGACGTCGATGGGCTCCGGATCGTCGATCAGGCCGATGTGGCCCTGCGGCGCCACCAGCTCGACCAGATCCTGGAAATGGCGGTCGGTCGCGTTGGTGGAGAAGACGTAATCGACGCCGGACAGCCCCAGCGCCTTCACCTGCTCCGCCATCGGCCGGCTGTGGTCGATCACGTCATGGGCGCCCAGCTCGCGCACCCAGTCGGCGGTCTCCGGACGGGACGCGGTGGCCAGCACCCGGACCTTGCTCAGCCGGCGGGCCAGCTGGATGGCGATGGAGCCGACGCCGCCCGCCCCGCCGACGATCAGCAGCGACTTGCCCTCTCCATTATTTTTCTCACTGGTATCACGCGGCAGGCCCAGCCGGTCGAACAGCATCTCCCAGGCGGTGATCGCGGTCAGCGGCAGGGCGGCGGCCTCGGCGACGCTCAGGCTGGCCGGACGGGCGCCGACGATGCGCTCGTCGACCAGATGAAACTCGCTGTTGGTGCCGGGGCGGTCGATGGCGCCGGCATAGAACACCGCGTCGCCGGGACGGAACAGGGTCACGTCCGCCCCGACCGCCTCGACGATGCCGGCGGCATCGAAGCCGAGGACGCGCAGGTCACCCTCGGCCGGCGAGGCGTTGCGGCGCAGCTTGGTGTCCACCGGGTTGACCGACACCGCCTGCACCCGGACCAGCAGGTCGCGGCCGGTGGCGGCCGGGCGGTCGATCTCGACGTCGATCAGCGCGTCGGCATCGGTGATGGGCAGGGACTTGCGGTAGCCGATGGCTTTCATGATGGCCTCGTCTTCATGCAGTGGAGGAAGTCGAGACACAGGATGACGGCGCCAATCGGATATGTGAAATTCATAGTTCTTGTTTCATCCATCAGAAACCGCGATGGACGATCCGCCGACGCACCTGCTCCGGACAGGGTGACGCCAAAGAGGTATGGAATAGCCGGGTGGGTTGGGCTGTTTGTACCGATGACCGCTTTCCTCACCGATCCCGGTCCCCGCAAGACAGGAAGCAAGGCCATGAGCACCGTCCGTCCCACCATCCTGCCGAAGATGCTGACCGCCCTGCTTCTGGCCGCGGGCGCCGCCGCGTTGTCCGGCTGTGTCGCCTACGATGGCTACGACCCCTATTATTATCCCACCTACAGCGAGCCGGTGGTGGTGCCGCCGCCCACCGTCTATGCGGTGCCGCCGCCGGTCATCGTGCAGCCCGGTTACCGCTACCGCTCGTGGGATGACGATCACGGCCGGGGGGGTCGCGATTGGGGCGATCGCGGCTGGCACCAGCGGGAGCGGGACCACAACGGCGACCCGCATGCCTGGGAACGCCCCGGCGGCCCGCAAGGCTGGGGCCGATAAGCCTCGTCAGGCGACCGACGCCGACACCTGATCGGCGCGGTTGCGCAGCACCAGGATGGTGTGGTCGTCGTCGCACACAGCGCCGTCGCGCAGCAGGACCAGCGCCGCCAGCGTCGGGTCGACCGTGCGCAGGTCACGGCGGATGAACAGGGCGGGCAGCCGGGCGCATCCGCCGGTGTAGAGCACGACATGGTCGCCCGGTCCCCACAGCAGATGGACGGCGGCCGGGGCCAGCGGGTTGAAGCCGATCATCGCCCAGCGCGCGCCGAGCGCCGTCAGCTCCTGCGGGCGCACCACCGCCCCGGCCACGGTGCCGAGCGCGGTATAGTCGACGGCCTTGGCGTCGAATCGCAGAACCGCGACGGCGGCCCGTCCGATCTGCGCCAGGGTCTTGTCCTCGGAAAGCCCCAGTTCGGGCCGCCCCTTCAAATCGCGCCGGATCGCATTGACCACCATGGGCGCCGGCAGGCCGGGCACCGTGGCGGCGACCACCGTTTCCACCTGCCGGATCACCGCGGGCGTCATCACCGTGGGGGGATAGGGAGGAGGACCATAGACCTCACCTCCCCCGGCATCGGATCCGGCTCCGGCAGCCACGCCTGCATTGCCGCCGGCCACCGTGTCGCCGTCGATCATCAGCGCGATGCCGCAGGGGCCGTACTCGCCGCGGGCCGGCGCGCAGCCGACGAACCAATGGTCGATGAAGGGGCCGCCCCGCGCGGCCTCGCCCCCGCTCCGCTCGACCATGACCGTCCCGGTCTGCACCATGGCGTCGGCGGTCGGCGCGTCGTCCGCCCCGGGCCGCAGCACGCGGGCCAGCAGCGCCGAGCCGATGCCCGGCGTCACATGGATGTGGAAGCGGTCGGCCTGCGCCCGAACCGTTTCCAGCGCGATGCCGACCCCGGCAAGCGAATCAGGCGCCGGCAGTTCGGCGGTGGCGGGATCGCGGTCGTAGGCCAGGCATTCGACACCGGCGCCCGACCGCATCCGCGCGATCAGCAGCGTCCCGTCCGGCCGGCCCAGCGCATGCTCGGCCAGCACGGCCACCAGCCGGTCCAGCCGGGCCGCCTCGTCGGCCGCCAGAACGCCCTCGGCCCGCTCCGCCGCGATCCGACGCGCCGTGGCGATGTCGTCGGGCGACGCCACGGTGATGCGACGGTGACCATGATCGGGGAACATAGGACCGCTCCTGTCGGCGTTCTGGTTGCTCATCGCCAGAACATTACAATCCTCTTGTGGTCAAGCCCACGTAAAGGACACGTCTCGTCTCATTTTTCGCCCGGCCGGAACCGGACGAAGCGCAACTTCCAGGATTCCGCCTCGTGCCCTGCGTCAGGATGCAGCCACTTCCATCAGTGCAGGCTGGGCCGGCTGGCGGACGGGAAGCCCATGGAGCAGGTCGCGCCCGCGCAGCATCTCCGCCGCCTCCCACAGGCGGCCCAGCCCGACGATGGACCGGCAGCCGGTCTTTTCCATGATGCGGGCGCGGTGGACCTCCACCGTCTTGATGCTGATGCCCAGTTCCCAGGCGATGGTCTTGCTCTGCTTGCCCTCGACGATCAGTTCCAGAACCTCCGACTCGCGGCGGCTCAGCAGGGCTAGCCGGCGGACGGCGTCGCGGCTGCGGTCGCGCTGCTGGGCCTGGGGATTGCCGGAGGCGAGACAGGCGCGCAGCCGCTCCAGGAAGGCCGGGATGGCGAAGGGATGGGCGATGCAGTCCATGGCGCCTGCCTTCATCGCGGCCACGGCGGCGTCGACGTCGCCCTGCTCGGTCACCACCAGCACCGGCAGGTCATGCCCGTGCAGCGAGGCCTCGGACATGAATTCGATGGCGGTCATGTCCGGCAGGTCGCTGCGCAGGACGATGCAGGAGGACGCGGTGCCCAGCACGGCCAGCGCATCGGCGGCGGTGCTGTGGACCCGGCAGGCGATACCGACGGCGCCCAGCGCCCGCGAGAGCGTGCTGCGCGACAGCAGGTCGCCGTCGACGATATGAACCAGGCAGGCGGCTTGCTGGTAAGCGGGCGCGGACATTTGCAGGGGCATCTTGGGACCTCCACCACATCGGACCGGCGAACAGCGCCGGCTCCACATGACGATCGATCCGACACCGAACCGCCGCCATGACCCGTATTTTAGCGGTCGTCCCTTATTGACCGCCGCAGGCGCGAGGGATAGCGGGGGTGTCTAAAAGGATATCGGGGATATTATACGGGCGAACACCCGAACAAGAAGCCCAATCAAGACGCTATCCCGCGGCGCGGGAAAAAACCGGATGGCGAACTTCGCAAGTATATTCGCAAGTTCTTCTCCCGGACCGATTACCAGTCCGCGGAAAACACCCTCCCAACTTTGTCCCATGGGAAACAATCAGTTCCCAGCTTTTTATTTCGCCGACGCAGCCCGAAAATTTCTCTTTAGCGGTAACTTTATTACCGAGCCAGCCCCAGTTCCCGCCCCCGCTCAGGCCCGGCGGCGGGTCGCCAGGACAATACCGGCGGCGATCAGCGCGATGCCGACCCCGTGATACAGATGCGGCTGCTCGCCCAGGAACAGGATGGCCAGCAGGCTGCCGAAAACCGGCACCAGATGGATGGCGAGACCGGCGGTGTTGGGACCGAGCAGCTCCACCGCCCGGTTGAAGCACAGATAGGCGGCGATGGACGGGAACAGCACGGTATAGCCGACCGCCAGCAGCGTGATGCCGCTGGCCTGCACCGGGTGCCCGCTCAGGCTCTCCCAGATATAGAAAGGCAGCAGTTCCACCGCGCCGATGGCGAAGGTGACAACGACGAAGCTCAGGCCATGGATCGCCGGCCGGCGGCGCAGCAGCGTGGTATAGGCGGCATAGATCACCACCGCCGCCAGCATCCAGACGTCGCCGGCATTCAGTTCCAGCCCCAGCAGGGTCGCCGGATCGCCGTGCGAGATCAGCGTCGTCGCGCCGACCAGGGAGACGGCGATCCCCACCCCCTGCATCGCCCCGATCCGGTCGCGGAACAGGACGAGGCTCATCAGCACGATCATCACCGGCATCGACGACTGCAGCATCACGCAGTTCAGCGCGGTCGTCGTGTTCAGCGCGATGTATTGGAAGGTGTTGTAGATGCCGATGCCCAGCGTGCCCAGCAACAGGACGCTCTTCCACCGCGCCAGGATCGGCGTGATGTCGTGGCGCAGATGCGGCCAGGCGAAGGGCAGCACCACCAGCATGCCCAGGCACCAGCGCCAGAAGGCCAGCCCGATGGGCGGCACCGCCCCGGCGACCGCGCGCCCCAGGACCGCGTTGCCAGCCCAGAACAGGGGAGGCAGCATCATCAGCAGCCAGGCCTGATCGGCCAGACGGGAACCTTTGGCGGAGGCGACGCGGTCGGCGGGCATCGGGCTGTCCGTGCGTTAGATCGGATCGCGTAAAATCGGCATCGATTTGAAGCGTGACTCCGATCGCCAAACATATGGCTGGAGCTTCCTGCGTTTCATACTGAACGCAGGAAGCTCTAGCTGCGGCGGCGGGGCGAGGCGAAGACGCTGGACGCGGACAGGGCACCGGCGCGGTCGCTGCTGTCTTCGGCGCGGAAGACGCTGGGGCGGGATTCGCGGCGGGGATGGCGCGGCGCGTCTTCACGGCCCTCGCCACCACGACCCTCGCGGCCTTCGCGGCCCTCACGACCTTCGCGGGGCGGCTTGGCGGGCTGGCGCAGTTCGGCGTCGAGTTCGGCGATGCGCTTGACCAACGCTTCACGGATGGCGGGGGCCGCGTGGGCTTTCAGCGTCGCCAGCTGCTCCTTGAGCTGAACCAGCTGGCGCTGCTTCTGCTCGCGGGTGCGCTTGATGGCGACGTTGTCGGAATGCTGGCCCTCGAAGGAGCGCATGGAACAGGCCCTCGTTAAAATATACGGAAGTCAGGAGGCCGGCGCCCCACGCTGGGGCACCCGGCAAGAGAGGGGCGGATTATTGGGAGGCGACCGCGGCAAAGCAAGGCGGAGTTCGCCTTGACATTTCAGGATGGCGGGATGTCACGGCCCATCGGCACTCGCACAGGCGCCGCACGTCCGACTGAGGCCTGAATCACACCTCATCGACCGTCACCCCCGCGAAGGCGGGGGTCCAGGCCTTCGGGGCAAGTGCTTGAAACGGCTGGATCCCCGCCTTCGGGGATGACGCTGAAAGCGGTGCCCGGCGGTTCGGCGGAGTGGCTCAACACCAAGCTGCATGCCTGTATGCCCCGCTCCCCCCGCATCCCTCCGGGCAAAAGAAAAAGGGCGCCCCCTTGCGGAGGCGCCCCTTTCCGAACCGACCGACAGCCGGACAGTGGGCTATTAGAAGCCCATGTCGTCCATGCCGCCCATGCCACCCGGCATGCCGCCCGGAGCAGCCTTCTTCTCCGGCTTCTCGGCGATCATCGCCTCGGTGGTGATCAGCAGGCCGGCGATCGAGGCCGCGTCCTGCAGGGCGGTGCGAACCACCTTCACCGGATCGATGATGCCGGCGGCGACCAGATCGGTGAACTCACCCTTCTGGGCGTCGTAGCCGAAGTTGGCGTCGTTCTGGTCCAGCAGCTTGCCGACCACGATCGAACCGTCGGTGCCCGCGTTGTAGGCGATCTGACGGACCGGGGCCTGCAGGGCGCGGCGGATGATGTCGATGCCGACGCGCTGCTCGTCGTTGGCCGGGACCAGCTTGTCCAGAGCCTTGCCGGCGTACAGCAGGGCCGAACCGCCACCGGCGACCACGCCCTCTTCCACCGCGGCGCGGGTGGCGTGCATGGCGTCGTCAACGCGGTCCTTGCGCTCCTTCACCTCGACCTCGGTCGCACCGCCGACGCGGATGACCGCGACGCCGCCGGCCAGCTTGGCCAGACGCTCCTGCAGCTTCTCGCGGTCGTAGTCCGAGGTGGTCTCCTCGGCCTGGGCGCGGATCTGGCCGCAACGGGCTTCGATGTCGGCCTTCTCGCCGGCGCCGTCGACGATCGTGGTGGTCTCCTTGGAGATCACGACCTTCTTGGCGGTGCCCAGCATGTCGAGCGTGACGTTCTCGAGCTTGATGCCGAGGTCTTCCGAGATGACCTGGCCGCCGGTCAGGATGGCCATGTCCTCCAGCATCGCCTTGCGGCGATCACCGAAGCCCGGGGCCTTCACGGCGGCGATCTTCAGGCCGCCGCGCAGCTTGTTGACGACCAGGGTGGCCAGAGCCTCGCCCTCGATGTCCTCGGCGATGATCAGCAGCGGACGCGACGACTGCACGACCGACTCCAGGACCGGCAGCAGCGGCTGCAGACCCGACAGCTTCTTCTCGTGCAGCAGGATGTACGGATTCTCGAGATCCGCGATCATCTTGTCGGCGTTGGTGATGAAGTACGGCGACAGGTAGCCGCGGTCGAACTGCATGCCCTCGACGACGTCCAGCTCGGTGTCCAGGCTCTTGGCCTCTTCCACCGTGATGACGCCCTCGTTGCCGACGCGCTCCATCGCCTGGGCGATCATCTTGCCGATCTCGGCTTCGCCGTTGGCGGAGATGGTGCCGACCTGGGCGATCTCGTCGTTGGTCGTGACCTTCTTGGCGCGGGCCTGGATGTCGGCGACGACGGCGGCGACGGCGATGTCGATGCCGCGCTTCAGGTCCATCGGGTTCAGGCCGGCGGCGACCTTCGTCACGCCTTCGCGGACGATGGCCTGGGCCAGGACGGTGGCGGTGGTGGTGCCGTCACCGGCCAGATCGTTGGTCTTCGAGGCGACCTCGCGGACCATCTGGGCGCCCATGTTCTCGAACTTGTCCGACAGTTCGATTTCCTTGGCGACCGACACACCGTCCTTGGTGATGCGCGGAGCGCCGAAGGACTTCTCGATCACGACGTTGCGGCCCTTCGGGCCCAGCGTGACCTTCACGGCGTCGGCGAGGATGTCAACGCCACGCAGCAGCTTTTCGCGCGCGGTGGGGCCGAACTTGACGTCTTTGGCAGCCATGTCTCGATTCCTTTAACTTGTAAATTTCGAAGGATACGGGCGGAGGACTTAGGCCTCGATGACGCCCATGATGTCCGATTCCTTCATGATCAGGTAATCGACGCCTTCGATCTTCACTTCCGTGCCCGACCACTTGCCGAACAGGATACGGTCGCCGGCCTTGACGTCCAGCGCCACGACCTTGCCCGACTCGTCACGGGCGCCGGGGCCGACGGCGATGATCTCGCCTTCCTGCGGCTTTTCCTTGGCCGTGTCGGGGATGATGATCCCACCCTTGGTCTTGGTGTCGGACTCCAGACGCTTGACGACGACGCGGTCGTGCAGCGGGCGGAACTTCATGGAATGCCTCCTTGGATCAAGGCTTGGTTCTGACTGACGTGAATTGGCGCGGGCGGCGGCTGTTAGCACTCCCACCCGGCGAGTGCCAGACAGCTAATAGAAGCGGTTTGGGGATTCAAGAGGCTCATTTCGGAATTTGTCGCGAATGTCGGCAGCACTCACCGAAACATGCTGCTAACACACTGAAATAACTTGATATTTTCCATTGCGCCCCGCCCTGCCCCGCGGCAAGATTTCTTCAAACGGTCACGAAGGACCCGACCGTTCCGGCGCCTGCCTTCCTACCGGGACGGCACCGGGAGGAACCGGACACCGCCAGACCCACCCGATCCCCCAACCGAACGGGAGACCGCGCATGGCCGATCTCAGCCTCCAGCTCCGCGATTTCCGCCTGACCACCGCCGAGATTCTCTATCATATGCCGGACCATCCCGGCCTGCTGCAGTGCTACCTGTGGCAGGAGCTGGACCAGGCGCCGGACTATCCGGTGCTGCGCCGCTTCCTCGATTTCTGGCAGCGCAATCTGGACGGCAAGCTGCATTCGGTGCGGCTGGCGAGCCAGACCCTGATCACCCCCGGCGAGCTTCGCCACGCTGCCGCCGATTTCCGCCTTCACTGATCCCGGCCAACTCCCTTCCCCCCTGTGACTGCCGTCACAGCACCACGCCCCGGTATTCGCTAAAATTTTAGCGAATACCGGGGCTGCAGAGGTGGAGGGGACGATGGCGGCGAAACGGAAGGCGGTGGACTGGCGGAATCGCGAGAGCCGGCTGGTGGAGGCGCTGCTGGAGGTCACGACCATTGCCGGGCTGTTCGCGCTTCTGTTCGCCCTGTTCGTGCTGTTCGGCGCCGCGCAGACGCTGACACCCTGACTCTCCGGGACTCTCCGGCAGCCCATCCGGTGGGCTTTCGCCGAATTACGACAATTTGCATTCTATCCTTCCCGCTAAGCGCGTATCTCGCTTAGGATCGCTCCCGTTGCGGGCGGAGGGTGTCCGCCCGGCGCGCCAACCGGGAGTTAGCATCCATGACCACCAAGCCGGTCTGCCAAGCCGCGGTCGATCTCGTGAAGCATTTCGAGGGCCTGTACCTCAACGCCTATCTCTGCCCGGCCGGCGTTCCCACCATCGGTTACGGCCACACCGCCGGGGTGAAGATGGGCCAGACCATCACCGCCGAGCAGGCCGACGCCTTTCTCGCCTGCGACCTGACCGAGGCGGCGGGCCGCGTCGACGGGCTGGTGAAGGTGGCGCTGAACGACGACCAGCGCGGCGCCCTGTCCTCCTTCGTCTTCAACCTGGGCGCCGGCAGCCTGCAAAGCTCGACCCTGCTGAAGCTGCTGAATGCCGGCGATTACGCCGGGGCCGCCGAACAGTTCGGCCGCTGGGTCTATGCCACGGTGAACGGCAAGCCGACCAAGCTGGCCGGCCTCGTCGCCCGCCGCGCGGCGGAAGAGGCACTGTTCCAGGGCCAGACCGCCCAGCCCCAGACCGGGGTGACCACCGCCGACGGCACCGTCTGATCCGCCGCTCGGCGGGCCCCGGATAAGAGGCGCCGGGCACGAGGAGTTTGACGGGACGGGATGTTCGCACCACATTGGCGAACATCCCACCGCCGTGCTCCGGAATGCCGCCTTGACCGCCTTCGCCTCCGACAGCTTCGCCGCCTCCACCCGCCCGAATCCGAACCGACCGATCGCCGTCTGGCTTCTGGTCTGCGCCGCCATGGTGCTGGCCATGGCCGTGATCGGCGCCATTACCCGGCTGACGGAATCCGGCCTGTCGATGGTGGAGTGGAAGCCGCTGATCGGCATCCTGCCGCCGCTGTCCTCGGCGGAATGGAACCGCGTCTTCGACCTGTACAAAGCGACACCGGAATTCCGCATCTACAACAGCCACATGGATCTGGCCGGCTTCCAGTCGATCTTCTGGTGGGAGTGGTTCCACCGGCTGTGGGGCCAGCTGATCGGCTTCGTCTTCCTGATCCCCTTCCTGCGCTTCTGGATGCAGGGCCGCATCTCGGCAGAGCTTTGGCCGAAGCTGGCCGGGCTGTTCCTGCTGGGCGGGCTGCAGGGCGGCATCGGCTGGTTCATGGTGAAGAGCGGGCTGGTCGATTCGCCGAACGTCAGCCATTACCGGCTGGCCCTGCATCTCAGCACCGCGATCCTGATCTATGGCCTGCTGCTGCGCACCGCGTTCGGCCTGCTCGATCCGCTGCCGCTGGCCGGCTGGCGGCCGGAATCGGCGCCGTTGCGCCGCCATGCCCGCTGGGCGCTGGGGCTGGTCGCCGTCACCATCGTCTGGGGCGCCTTCGTCGCCGGATCAGATGCCGGCTTCGCCTACAACACCTTCCCGCTGATGGCCGGCCACTGGATCCCGCCGGAGGTCGACACGCTGACCCCCTGGTGGATCAACCCGTTCGAGAACACCGCGGCGATCCAGCTGATCCATCGCGTGCTGGCGATCCTGACCGGCGTGGTGGTCCTGGTGCTGGCCGCTCGCGTCGTCAATGCCCGCCTGCCCGGCCGCGCCGGCCGCGCCGCCCTGGCATCGGGCGCCATGGTCCTGCTGCAGATCGCCATGGGCATCGCCACGCTGCTGACCGTGGTGTGGATCCCCATCGCCGCCGCCCATCAGGCCGGCGCCATCCTCGTGGTCTCGATGCTGGTGTGGCTGCTGTTCGAACTGCGGCCGGTGGACTGACCGCTCCGCAATGCCGCGCCAGATCCTTGCCGGCTTGCGGGCGCAGCCGGCAAGATCCACACGGATTTAGGCACGGATTACACGGATTTTTTATGGCTTGCCGGACCGGATGCTTCTCCGGAAGCCTGCGGCTTTGCGGAGGAACATCCGTGAAATCCGTGTCTAAATCCGTGTAATCCGTGGAAAGATTGCCCGACACGCCCGCACCCGGCGAAGGCGAGGGACTCAGGCCCCTTCGGCCAGATCGTACATCGCATCGAGGTCGGCGATCAGGACCTTGTTGCCTTCCTGCAGCGAGATCACCCCGGCGGTCTTCAGCTGGGTGAAGGTGCGGCTGACGGTTTCGGTGGTCAGGCCGAGATAGTCGGCGATGTCGGCGCGGCTCATCGGCACGAAGACCGGGTTTTCCTTGTGGCCGCGGCGGGCGGCGCGCTGCGACAGCATCAGCAGGAAGGAGCAGATCTTCTCCTTCGCCGTCTTGCGGCCGAGCAGAAGCATCTGGTCCTGCGCGGCGGCCAGCTCGTTCGACGCCATGGAGAACAGGCGCCGCTGCATCTTGGGGAATTCCTCCAGCAGCGCGTCGATCTTCTTGCGCGGGAAGCGGCAGAGCGAGGCGCTGGTCACCGACTCGGCGGTGTAGGCATAGCTGTCGTTGACGGCCAGCCCCAGGAAATCGCCGGTCACCAGGAAGCCGGTGATCTGGCGGCGCCCGTCCGGCAGCAGCTTGTACAGCTTCACCGTGCCCGATGTGACGTTGTAGAGCGCGTCGGCGGCGTCACCCTCGGCGAACAGGGTGTGGCCGGCGTCGATGCGCACATTCTGCAGAATGTCGGCAAGACGGCGCAATTCCTCGGGTTCCAGCGCGGCGCACACCGTCAGGCTGCGCACGGGACAGGCCCCGCAGGGATTCATTTCCGTCGCAGCGCTCTTATCGCGAGCGCGAACCATATCGAAGGGTGGCATGGACGAACCCAGCCTTTCATTCCGCATGCGCTCATATTGGTGGCAATCGCTCGGAATCGCAACCTCGCACGCATACGTCCCTTTCATTGCCCGCACAGAATGTGGGCCTATTGCCCGCGCCCGGCCTCCGCCGGCTTGGCCGCTTCATGCCCGGCGCGGGCGGGCGGCGGCAGATCGTCGTCGAACAGCACGCGGTGGGCCGCCCCGTCCAGATCGTCGAACTGGCCGGACTTAAGCGCCCACAGAAAGGCCCCCAGCCCCAGACCGCCCAGGCTCAGCGCGATCGCGATCAGATAGAGAAGCTCGTCCATCACCCGAATCCTTACCCGAGGCTTCCCGCGCAGCGTTGTCCCGCACGGGAAGATCCTTGACGACGGCGCCGCGGGCCAGCCGCAACGCGTTGAGAATGACGATCAGCGACGAGGACGACATGGCCAGCGCCGCCAGCAGCGGCGTCAGCAGCCCCCCCATCGCGAGCGGCACGGCGCACAGGTTATATACCAGGGCGATGCCGAAATTCTGCTTCACCAGCCGGCCGGACCGACGGGAAACCTCCACCGTCTCGACGATCGGGCGCAGCAGCCGGCCCTGGAACACCACGTCGGCGGCGGTCTGGCTGACATCCACCGCGGTGGAGGGCGACATCGAAACCGCGGCGGCGGCCAGTGCCGGGGCGTCGTTCAGCCCATCGCCGACCATCAGCACGGTGCGACCCTGCGCCGCCAGGTCGGCCAGCGCCGCGGTCTTGTCGGCCGGCGTCTGCTCGGCCCGCCAATCGGCGATGCCCAGCCGCTCCGCCACCGCCGCCACCGCGCCCTTGCGGTCGCCCGACAGCAGCTTCACCTCCAGCCCGCGCGCCTTCAGCGCCGCCACCACCGCGGCGGCATCCGGACGCGGGGCGTCGAGGAAGACGATCCGACGCGGCTCCTCGCCCGGACGGGCCAGCCACAGCTCCGGACCGGCGGCATCCTCGGCATCCGACGGCGCGCCGGTGAAGCGGCGGCTGCCAAGCCGCACCTCGCCGTCCGCCGTCTGCAAGGACAGGCCGGCGCCGGCGATCTCGCGCACACCGGCGGCCACCGGAATCTCCGGAGCGACGGCGGCCAGCGCGCGGGCCAGCGGATGGCGGCTGGCCGCGGCGAGCGAGGCCGCCAGCGCCAGATCCTCCGCGGGCAATCCGTCGAGCTGCGGCACCGGGCGCCCCTCGGTCAAAGTGCCGGTCTTGTCGAACACCACCGTGTCGATGGCGGCGAGCCGTTCCAACGCGGTCGGGCTTTTCAGCAGGGTGCCCTGCCGCATCAGCCGACCGCTGGCGATCACCTGCACCACCGGCACGGCCAGCGCCAGCGCGCAGGGGCAGGTGATGATCAGCACGGCGATGGCGTTCATCAGCGCGTCCTGCCACACCACCCCGCCCAGCAGCATCCAGGCGGCGAAGGTGGTCAGCGCGGTCAGATGCACGACGGGGGCGTAGAGGCGCGACACCCGGTCGGCGATGGCGACATATTTGGCGCGGCCCTGCTCCGCCACCTCCATCAGCCGGACGATTTCGGCCAGCAGCGTGCCCTCCCCCACCGCGGTGACGGTCAGGCGCAGCGGCGCGGTCAGGTTCAGGGTGCCGGCGAAGACCTGATCGCCCGGCCGCGCGGTGCCCGGCACCGTCTCGCCGGTGATGAGCGCGGTGTCGAGGTCGGACACGCCGTCGGACACCCGGCCGTCGACGGGGATGCGCTCGCCGGCGGCGACCAGGATGGTGCTGCCGGGGCCGACCTGCTCCGGCGCGACCACGGCGCTGGTGCCGTCCGCGTTCAGGATGGTGACGGCGTTGGCGCGCAGGCCCAGCAGTTGTTCCGCAGCCGACCGCGCCCGCCCGCGCGCCCGCTGGTCGAGATAGCGGCCGATCAGCAGGAAGAACAGCAGCATCACCGCGCCGTCGAAATAGGCGTGCTCGCCGCTGTGGATCGTCTCGAACAGGCTCATGCCGGTGGCGAGCAGGACGCCGATGGTGATCGGCACGTCCATGTTGGTGCGGCCATGGCGCAGCGCCGACAGCGCCGAGCGCGCGAAGGGCCGCAGCGCATAGGCGATGGCCGGCATGCAGACCAGCGCCGAAATCCAGTGCATCAGGTCGCGGGTGGCGGAGCCCATGCCCTGGCTGTGGCCGGCCCAGACCGACACCGACAGCAGCATGACGTTGCCCATGGCGAAGCCGGCCACCGCCATGGCGCGCAGCAGCTCCTTCTCGCTCTTGGCCTGGGCGCCGCCCAGCCGTTCCGGGTCGAAGGGCACGGCGCGGTATCCCAACTGCGCCACGGTGCCGACCACCGCGTTGGCGTCGGTCTCCTCAGGCTTCCAGCGCACGGTCAGCCGGCGCGTGGTCATGTTCATGCGGGCCTGACTGATGCCCGGCTGCCGGCTGAGCGCCGATTCGATCAGCCAGACGCAGGCCGCGCACTGCATGCCGTCGACCATCAGGTGCAGGCTGCGGCTGCCGTCGGACTCCTCGCGCGCATGCGGCTCGTAATCGGCGGCCGGGGTCTCGTCGGGGCGCAGCGGGCGGGCGGTGGGATCGACGCTGCGGCGCTCGTAATAGCGCTCCAGCCCCAGCCCACGGACGAGGTCGTAGGCGGCGGCACAGCCGGTGCAGCAGAAGGGACCGGCGCCGTCACCGGCGGTCACGGCACCGGCGGTCGTCGTCCCGTTCTGCGCGCCTTCGCCCAGCTCTTGTCCGCAATGGAGGCAGACGGTCATCTCAACGTCACCCTGACTGTCCCGGTCGCGGCGGTGTCGCCGCCGTCACTGCACCCAGACGCGCTTCTGGTCCTGATAGTCGCCGGTGGCGTGGGTGATGACGAAGCGCATGTCCCACTGGCCTTCCAGATCCAGCTCCACCGGGGCGCCATAGCGTCCCTCGCCCAGATAGGGCAACGTCAGGCTCTTGTCGTGCCCTTCGGCGGTCGGGCGGATCATCGTCACGGTGACGGTGGCGTCTTTCAGGACATGACCCTGCTTGTCGCGCGCGGTGATGGAGATCACCGCCTTGCGCGGCTCGGTGCTGGTGAATTGCGGCTCGACCTGCCAGCCGCGCTCCGCCTGGGCGCGGGCGCCGGCGAGGTCGTTGTTGTAGCCGAGCCCCTTGATGAAGTGGTTCTCGGTCTCCACTCCGGTCCAACTCGACATCGCGAAATGGACCATCACCATGTTCACCGCCAGGACGATCATGAAGACGCCGACGAAGATCCAGGGGATGTACCATCCCGGCTGGCGCGGCGCCTTGCCACGCTTCGGGGGGACGGGGCGGTTTCCGGTGGCGGTGCTGATGCTCATGGTCGGTGGCTGCCCTTCGACTGGTCGGCTGCTTTCGATCGGCGGCGTTCGATCGACGATGTGTGTGGCCGGTCGGGAGGCACTATGGCGACCGATTGCCGCAGGTACATTGCGATGGATCAAATGACAGGAAGTTAACGAAGCGGCCGTCCGACCGCCAGTTGCGCATAAGAAAAAGGCGCCGGGGAGTGCCCCCCGACGCCTTTCCGGTCAGTTCCGAACCGGTTCCCCGGTTGGACGGCTTACTTGCCGCCGCCCAGGTTGTGGACGTAGACCGCCAGCGACTTGATCGTCGCGTCGTCCAGACGCTTGGACCAGGCCGGCATCACGCCGGCGCGGCCGTTGGTCACCGTCTCCATCAGCGTCGCCTTGTCGCCGCCGTAGAGCCAGTTGGCTTGGCGAAGCGGCGGGGCGCCGACGCCGTCGATGCCGGCGGCAACCGCACCCTGGGCCGCGTCGCCATGGCAGGCGGCGCAGTTCTCGTCATAGACGGTCTTGCCCTTTTCGGCCTTGCCCGCGTCGGCGGTCTTGCCGTTCAGCGACAGAACATAGTCCGTCACCTGATCGATCTGATCGCGGGTGAGGATGCCGTCCTTGCCGAAGGCGGTCATGCCGACGTTCGGGGTGCCACGGGTGTCGCCGTCATCCGAGCGGATGCCGTGCTGGATGGTCTTGTAGATGTCGGCCGAGGCACCGCCCCACAGCCACACGTCGTCGGCCAGCGTCGGGAAGCCCTTGGCACCCTGGCCGCCGGCGCCGTGGCAGGCGGCGCAGTTCTCGTTGAAGTAGGAACGGCCGCCGGCCATCGCGAAGCCCAGCAGGTCCTTGTCTTTCTGGATTTCGTCGACCGACTTGGCGGCGATGGCGGTCAGGTACTTGGCCTGGCCGGCCTTCGCTTCCGCCAGCTTGGTGTCCAGTTCCTCGCGCTGGGAATAGCCGAGGATGCCCTTCGTGTAGGTCTTGCCCAGCGGCCAGGCCGGGTAGAACACGTAATAGGCCATCGCCCAGGCGATGCAGACGTAGAAGAGATACAGCCACCACTTGGGCAGCGGATTGTTCAGCTCGCGCAGTCCATCCCACTCGTGGCCGGTGGTCTCGACGCCGGACAGCTCGTCCTTGTAATTCTGTGCCATGGTCTAAAGCTCCTGACCATCATCCTTGAGCGGGATCTGGGCGGCGTCGTCGAAGGTGCGGCGGTTGCCGGGCCACATGGCGTAAACCAGGATGCCCGTCAGCAGCAGCATCAACCACACCGTCCAGAAGGACCGAAGCATCACCGTGATCGAATCCAAGTCCATGGATTCCTCCCCCGATTACTGCTGCAGCTGCTTGGACTGGTACTTGGTGAAGTCCACCATGGTGCCCAGCACTTGCAGGTAGGCAACCAGAGCGTCCATTTCGGTGACGGTCTTGCTGCCGGTGAAGTTCGCGACCACGGCCTTCGGGTAGCGCTTCGTCAGGCCGGCGGTGTCGCCGTCCGGGTTCTTCTGCGCTTCCAGGTCGGCCTTGGCGTTGGCGATCTGCTCGTCGGTGTAGGGCACCCCGACGATCTTCAGGGTCTTCAGGTGGTCGGCGATGTCGCCGTAGCTCAGCGGACGGTCCTTCATCCAGCCGTAGGTCGGCATGATCGACTCCGGCACGACCGCGCGCGGGTTCACCAGATGGGCGACCTGCCAGTCGTTGGAGTACTTGCCGCCGACGCGGGCCAGATCGGGACCGGTGCGCTTGGAGCCCCACTGGAACGGATGGTCGTACATCGACTCCGCCGCCAGCGAGTAGTGACCATAGCGTTCGACCTCGTCACGGAACGGACGGATCTGCTGGCTGTGGCAGTTGTAGCAGCCTTCGCGGAAGTAGATGTTCTGCCCGGCCAGCTCGAGCGGGGAGTAGGGACGGACCCCCTCCACCTTCTCGATGGTCGATTCGATCGTGAAGAGCGGGACGATCTGAACCAGACCGCCGATCGACACGGTGATCAGCACGAGCACGATCAGCAGAAGGGTGTTCCGCTCGATCAGGTCGTGGCTGAAGCCCTTTTTATCCTGAGCCATTTCTCGCATCCTTCCCTAGCGTCAGGCCGCGCCGACCGTCGCCTTGTGCGGCGTGGTGACATAGGGCTTCTCGATGCGGACATCGCCCTTCGCCGTGCGCCACAGGTTGTAGACCATGATGAGAGCGCCGGTGACGAACAGGACGCCGCCCATCGCGCGGATCACGTAGAACGGGTGCATCGCCGCGACGGTCTCCACGAAGGAGTACTGCAGGAAGCCCAGGTTGTCGTAGGCGCGCCACATCAGGCCCTGCATGATGCCCGACACCCACATGGCGGTGATGTACAGCACGATGCCGATGGTGGCGGTCCAGAAGTGGTAGCTGACCAGACGCAGGCTGTAGAGCTGCGAGCGCTTCCACAGCACCGGAACCAGATAGTAGATCGCGCCGAAGGAGATGAAGGCGACCCAGCCGAGAGCGCCGGAGTGCACGTGGCCGACGGTCCAGTCGGTGTAGTGCGACAGGGCGTTGACCGGCTTGACCGACATCAGCGGGCCTTCGAAGGTCGACATGCCGTAGAAGGCGACCGAGGTGACCAGGAAACGCAGGACCGGGTCGGTGCGCAGCTTATCCCAGGCGCCCGACAGGGTCATGATGCCGTTGATCATGCCGCCCCAGGACGGCATCCACAGCATGACGGAGAAGGTCATGCCCAGCGTCTGCGCCCAGTCCGGCAGAGAGGTGTAGTGCAGGTGGTGCGGGCCGGCCCAGATGTAGAGGAAGATCAGGGTCCAGAAGTGGACGATCGACAGGCGGTAGGAATAGACCGGCCGCTCGGCGCGCTTGGGCACGAAATAGTACATGATGCCCAGGAAGCCGGCGGTCAGGAAGAAGCCGACCGCGTTGTGGCCGTACCACCACTGCACCATCGCGCTCTGCACGCCCGACACGTAGGTGTAGGACTTCATGCCGAACAGCGACACCGGAACGTTGACGTTGTTGCCGATGTGCAGGATGGCGACGGTCAGGATGAACGCCATGAAGAACCAGTTCGCCACATAGATGTGCGACTCGCGCCGCGTCATCACCGTGCCGATGAACTGGACCGCATAGGCCACCCAGGTGACCGTCAGGTACAGGTCGAGGATCCACTCGGGCTCGGCGTATTCCTTGCCCTGGCTGTAGCCCAGGACGTAGCTCAGCGCCGCGAGCACGATGAAGATGTTGTAGTTCCAGAAGATGAACTTCGCCAGCCCTTCGCCCCCGAAGAGATGCTGGCGGCAAGTCCGCTGGACCGAATAGAGCGAGGTGGCGAGCAGCACGTTGCCGCCGAACGCGAAAATCACGGCCGAGGTGTGGACCGGGCGCAGACGCCCGAAGCTCGTCCACTCCAGCCCGAGATTCAGCGCCGGGAAGGCCAGCTGCAGAGCGATGAAGGTGCCGGCCAGGAAACCGACCACGCCCCAGAACACTGCAGCGATAACGAAGAGTCGGATGGCGTCCTCATTGTAACGCACGTCTTCCGACACCCGCTGGCTGCCCAGGGTGGCCCCTGAAGTCAGAGTCGCTGATGTCATACAATCTCTCCCGTTTGCCCCGGGCGGCCGTGGGGCCGCGCCTTCTGGGTTGCACCACCACTGGGTACGTACTGTTAAGGAGCGGGACAGGTTGCACTCGGAAATGCCGAAAGGGACGCCGGGCGCGCCTGTCTCCAATGGCGCACACTATGTGTATGGGGGGCTTCAGCAACATTGATCTACGTCAACGACCCTTGCGGCCCGGGGCTGCCATCGTTCAGTGTCCTTGCAATCGGCCGGACTGAAATGGACGACAGTTTCATCGCCAAACCCCTTGGTCGGCGCCAGATCGACCAGGCCTATCCGCTGGTCTGCGCCATCGCGCCGGGCCTGGGGATCGACCAATGGCGCGCATTTGCCGCAGCGCTGCTCGACAGCGCAACCATGGGCAGCAGTTCCAAGGCCGGGAACGGGGGCGGGGGCGGCGCCGGGACGGACGGCCTGCCCGCGGCCAGGGGCATCATGACCGTGCAGAACGCGCAAGGGTACATGCACGGCCTGTTCTCCTACGCGGTCGAACCGCAGCTCCTCCATGGCCGGACGCTGTGCGTCGACAACTTCGTCGTGCTCGACCTGTTCGACGTCGCCGGCCCCGCCGAGACTCTGCTGCAGGCGATGGAAGGGCTGGCCCGGCAGCTCGGCTGCACCGCCATCCACACCACCCTGCCGGAGCGCTACCTGCCCCGGGACTCCCGCCGCAACCCGATCCCCGACTGCTTCCGCACCGAAGGCCACCGGCAGGAGACCGTCCGCTTCTGCAAGGATCTGGTCGTGGTCAACGACAATGCCCCCGACCTGCCGGGCGGCGCGGTCGGAGCGGAATAGCGGCGCCGGCGGGCAAGCTCCATGCGGCCATTGCGCGCTGGCGAATTGCCGCTAGGATGCGGCCATGAGCGACACCGGCACCAAACCCGTCAAGAAATACCCGCCGATCCATTTGCAGGCCGGCCGCCAGCGGCGCGTCATGCATGGACATCCCTGGGTCTATTCCAACGAAGTCCAGATGGACAGCATCGCCAAGGCGGTGCCGCCCGGCAGCCCGGTGCGGCTTCTGGACCCCGGCGGGACGCCGCTGGGCATCTACACCTTCAATCCGCACACGCTGATCGCCGCCCGGCTGCTGTCGAACGACCCGGCGACCGTGGTGGACCACGCCTTCATCGCCGGCCGGCTGCGCCGCGCGGTGGAACTGCGCGACCGGCTGTTCTCCCGCCCCTTCTACCGCGTCGTCCATGCCGAAGCCGACGGGCTGCCCGGCCTGATCGTCGACCGTTTCGACGATGTGGTGACGGTCCAGGCCAACTCCGTCTTCATGGACAGCCGGATCGACGACATCCTGGCCGCCATCGACGAGGTGATGGCGCCGCGCGCGGTCATCCTGCGCAACGACGGCAGCCAGCGCGCGCTGGAAGGGCTGACGGAAGAGACCCGGCTGGCCAAGGGCGAGATCGACGGCCCGATCCGCCTTGAAGAGAACGGCGTCACCTTCTTCGCCAACCCGCTGGAGGGCCAGAAGACCGGCTGGTTCTACGACCAGCGCGACAACCGCGCCTTCATCGCCTCGCTGGCCAAGGGCGGCCGGGCCATCGACTTCTACAGCTACAACGGCGGTTTCGGCATCCAGTGCGCGGTGGCCGGCGCCACCCATGTGGTCGCGGTCGACCGCTCCGCCCTGGCCCTGGAGAACGCCACCCGCGCCGCCGAGGCGAACGGCGTCGCCGACCGTTTCGAGGCGCGCAAGGCCGACGCCTTCCAGGAGATGGAACGGCTGAGCGAGTCCGGCGAGACCTTCCAGGTGGTGGTCGCCGATCCGCCGGCTTTCGTGAAGTCGAAGAAGGATCTGGCGGCCGGCACCCGCGCCTACCGCAAGATGGCGCGTCTGGCGGCGAAGATCACGGCGCCGGGCGGATTTCTGCTCTGCGGGTCGTGCAGCCACAACGTCGATCCGCCGACCTTCGCCGAGCAGGTCGCCCGCGGCCTGCACGACGCCGGCCGCACCGGCCGCATCCTGCGCAGCGCCGGCGCCGGCCCCGACCACCCGGTCCACCCGCACCTGCCGGAGTCGGCCTATTTGAAGGCGATCGTTCTGCAGCTGGATTGATGCGAGGGGGGAGGCTGCGACAGCCTCCTCACCGCTCAAACAGGCCGACCAGTTCCACATGGGCCGACCACAGGAACTGGTCGACCGGCCAGACCTTCACCAGGCGATAGCCGCCATCCACCAGCACCCGCGCGTCGCGGGCGAAGCTGGCGGGATTGCAGGACACGCCCACCACCCGCGGCACCTTGCTGCCGGCGAGCGCCGCCGCCTGGGCCGCTGCTCCGGCACGCGGCGGGTCGAACACCACCGCGTCGTAGCGGTTGAGGTCCTTCACCCCCAGCGGGTTCTCGAACAGGTCGCGCCGCTCCGCCGTCAGCCGCAGCCCCTGCACCGCGCGGCCAAGCGCCGCCACCGCCGCCTCGTCGCCTTCCACCGCATGCACCGCCGCCTGTTGCGCAAGCGGAATGGAAAAGGTGCCGATGCCGGCGAACAGGTCGGCGATGCGGGACGCCTGCCCCACCCCCTCGCGCACCGCGGCGACCAGCGCCGCCTCGCCCTCCGCACTCGCCTGCAGGAAGGCCCCGGGCGGCGGCTGGATCGGAACGCCTGCGAAACGGATGAAGGCCGGACGGCGGTTCGCCACCGGCTCCGCCGCCGCGCGGTCGGTGGGCTGCCAGGCGATGCGGGCGATGCGCTCCGGCTCGAAAGCGACCAGAGCCTCGCGGGCCGCCCGATCCAGGCTGCGCGGCCCGACCAGCAGCAGGTCGGCGCCGCCCTCCAGGTCGGTCAGCACCACGTCGGCGTCGCCGCCGTCCGGCAGGATCTCCGCCAGCACAGCGCGCAGAGGCTCCACCAGGGCGAACAGGCGGGGCGCCAGGATCGGACACTCCTCCAGATCGACCAGCCGGTGGCTCTGCCGCTCGTTGAAGCCGAACCAGACGCGCTTGCCACGCTTCAGCGCCGCGAAGCGGGCGCGGCGGCGGGCACCGGCGGGCGTACGCGCCAGCGGTTCCAACGCGACATCGCCGAGCCCGACCCGCTCCAGCGCCCCGCGCACCATCCCGCTGTTCCAGGCGGCGTACGTCGCATCGTCCATCTGCTGGAGGGTACAGCCGCCGCAGCGGCCGAAATGGCGGCAGGGTGGGGTCTGGCGGCCGGGGCCGGGCTCAAGAACCTCAAGCAGGTCTGCCCGTACGCCCTCCCCTTTCCCGTCGCCCTCGGCGACACGTACACGCACGCGGTCGCCGGTCACCGCGTAGGGCACGAACAGGCGCAAGCCCTCGGCGAACGCGATCCCGTCGCCGCGCGCACCGACGTCGGCGATGGCGACTTCCATCTCCCGCATCTCGACAGGCGGCTGGGCGGTCTTGCGGGCGGGCGGGCGTCCCTTGGCGAAGGGGCGCTTGCCGGAAGGGCGCTGGGGTGAGCGCGTCATATGTCGGGGTTCCGATGGTACGGGGCTGCGGCGCCTCCCTTTACGCCTCCAGCAGCTTGGCGCGCAACGGTTCCGGGATCGGGGTCGGGCGATGGGCCGCCTTGTCGACGATCACCGCCACCGCTTCCTGGGTGGCGATGCAGAGGTCGCCCAGGAAGATGGCGCAGCCCAGCGTGATCGAGCTGTTGCCCAGCCGCAGCGTCCGCGCGCCGATCCGGACCGTGTTGGGATAGAGCAGCTCCGCCTTGTATTCGATCACGCTGCGGGCCAGCACGACGGTCCACGGAACCTCGTCGGTGAAGCCGCCGACCTGATGGATCAGGGCGACGCGCGCCTGTTCGAAATAGACGCCGAGGGCATTGTTGTTGACGTGCCCCACCGCGTCGAGGTCGTTGAAGCGCACGCGCTCCTCCCACCAGAAGCGGTAGAGGTCGGGGCTGGTCAGGTCGGGCGTCCCGGTCATGCTGTCTCTCTTGCCGTATAGGTCAATGCACCTCCGGACTGTGGCGTATGGTCCGGGGCGGCGCAAGCCCGGCCTCCCGTTTCGCGGTCCCTATTTGCGGGCGCGACAGCGAATTCCCGCGCCAATCGCCGATTGGGCGTGTTATTGGAGTCGGACCAACCCTCCGCAACGGACCGGACGATGAGCAAGGACACCACCAACCAGACGGCCGAGGCGCTGTTCGAAAAGGCGCTGTCGATCGCCGAAAAGCATCTGGATGAGGCGATCAAGGAAGGTGGCCCGCTCGGCCCCTACATCGCCGTCGCCATGATCGAGGCCGCGGTGAACGCCGCCGTGGACGAGACCAGCCACGAAGACGTCATCGACATGCTGCGCGACCTCGCCGCCCAGATCGAGGCGGACGCCGACGAGGCGGAAGAGGACTGAGGATCAGGCGGTTGCCTCTCAAGCGGTAACGGACCCTGCCTGCCGGCGCGCCTCGCGCCGGCGCAGGATCTCGTAGACGACGGCGCCCAGGATGGTCAGCGCGATCAGCACCAGCGACAGCGCGTTGACCGCCGGGGTCAGGCCGGTGCGCACCTTGGTCGCGATGTAGACGGTCAGGGTGGTGTCCAGCCCGCGCACGAACAGCGTGGTGTTGTAGTTCTCGAAGCTCTGCAGGAAGGCCAGCAGGGCCGCCGACAGGATCGCCGGCATCAGGTACGGCAGCGTGATGCGCCGGAACACCTGCCCATGGGTGGCGCCGAGGTCGAGCGCGGCCTCCTCCAGCGCCGGATCGAACCGCTCCAGCCTTGCCGAGAACAGCAGCATGGCATAGGCGGCGATGAAGCTGGACTGCGCCACCACGGTCAGGAACAGCCCGCCGCTGACCCCGAACCACTCCCGCCAGAACACCAGCGTCGAAATGCCGACGATCACCCCCGGCGTCAGCAGCGGCGAGACCATCAGCGCGTAGAGGAAGGTCTTGGCCCGGCTGTGCAACCGGTCGAGCAGCAGCGCCGCCGCCAGCCCCAGCGGCACCGCCAGCGCGATCACCCCCGCGCCGACGATCAGACTGGTGCCCAGCGCCGCCCACATGCGCTGATCCTCCCACAGCGCCTGGAACCAGCTGAGCGTGAAGCCCATCCACGGCGTCACGGTGGGAAAGCGGCTGCTGTTGAAGGTCGCCGCCGCCATGATGCCCAGCGGCAGGAACAGATAGCCGAAGAACAGCACCAGATAGGCGCCGGTCAGCAGGCGGCGGAGTCGTGCGGCGCTCATGGGCTTACTTCGCTATATCGGCCAGCCCGACGCGGAACAGCCGCATCGCGCCGAGGATGAAGCCGATGCACAGCACCAGCAGGATGAAGGCGTAGGCCGCCCCCTGGTTCCAGTTCCCGCCCTCGAAGAACCAGTTGTAGATGATCTCGGTGAACCAGCGGCTGTTCGGCCCGCCCAGCAGCGCCGGCACGGCATAGCTGCCGGCCGCCAGCATGAAGGTCATGATGCAGCCGACGGCGATGCCCGGCTTGGCGTGCGGCAGCACGATGCGGCGGTGGATGCGCAGCCAGCCGGCGCCCAAATCCCGCGCCGCCTCGATCTGGTTGCGGTCCAGCGATTCGATGGCGTTGTAGAGCGGGAAGACCATGAACAGGATGTAGACATACACCATCCCGACGATCACCCCGCCGTCGCCGCCCAGGAAGCGTTGCGGCTCGTCGATGATGCCCAGCCCCAGCAGGATCGCGTTCAGCGGCCCGTTGAAGGCCAGGATGATGTACCAGGAGAAGGTGCGCAGAAGCTCGTTGATCCAGAAGGGCACCACCAGCATCAGGATCAGCAGCGGCAATCGCCGTTTCGGCGCCACCTGCGCCAGATAGAAGGCGACCGGATAGCAGACCGCCAGCGTGGTCGCGGTGACCAGGGCGCTGGCCCAGATCGTCTTCAGGAAGATCGACAGATGGATGCTGTTGGTCCACAGCGTCAGGTAATTCCTGACCGTGAACACATCCTCGGGCCCGCCGATCTTGGACGGCGGCAGCGACGGCCGGAAGGAAAAGCCGATCATCATCAGTTGCGGCAGCACCACCAGCAGCGCCAGCCACAGCGCCACCGCCAGCAGGATCACTCCGGTCAGAACCGGGCCGTACCGGCGAAGTACCTCCGTCATTCGGGCGCTGCTCCAGCCTGTGGGACCGGTTTGACGCCTAACATGGGGATTCCCGCCGGCGCAAGCGCGGCTATATGACGATGACGTTCAGCCGAATGGCAGACCGCTCAGCCCAGATTGTGCTTGGCCACCACCGCGGCGAAGTCGTCGCCGAAATGCTCGCCGACGCGGATGACGGAGACGCCGTACGGGATCTCCTTCAGCGACGGGTGATCGAGGTTCAGCGAGGTCAGCAGGGCCATCGGCACATGCTGGGTCACGCTCATGGCGCGCAGGCCGCGGATCAGGTCCAGGCCGGACAGCCCGTCCATAACCATCGAGGCGATGACCATGTCCGGCGGCACGCGCACGGCAAGGCTGATCGACTCGATCGGGTCGGTCACCGTCATGGTGCGGAAGCCGCAGGCCGCCAGCTCCGTCCCCAGCTTCTTGGCGACGACCTTGGACGGGGTGACCAGCATGATCTCGACGTTGCGGACATCGACGTCGGTGACCTGGAACTCGTAGCGGACCGGCAGGGCGCGGATGATCCGGTTGGTCTCGGCCAGCAGCGGCTGTTCGGCGCGATCGACCAGCTCGGCGATGCGGTCGATGAAGATCTGGGCGTCGACCAGTTGCTTCTCGTCCAGCCGCTTCAGGCCGCTGAGGTAATCCTCCAGCCGGTGGGCGACGAGGCTGACGGTGGGATAGCCGAAGCTGGTGCCCATGCCCTTGAAATTGTGGGCTTCCAGCCGCAGGACGCCGATGGTGTCCGTGTCGCTGCGCTCGCCCTTCACGCGGTCCGCCAGCGCCGCGTTCATCAGCTCCAGCCGATCGCGCGCGTCGTCCACGAACTCCATGCGCAAGCGGTCTTCGAGGTCGTCGGTCGACAGGGACGAGGCCATGGAGAGGATTCCGGCTGGGAAAAGGGGTACCCCGAAGGTACACCAAAACCGCACGCCGAAACAGACGCGGCGCGCCCCTATGCGATAAGGACGCGCCGCGCGAAATAAAACCTTAGAACCCGCAGGGGATCAGAGCCGCGGATCAGAGCCGGGAGAGCAGTTCCTGAAACCAGGCCAGACGCTCTTCCGTCTGGGCGATGTCCCGGTCCAGCCAGGAGGCGAAATGGCCGTCGCAGCCGACATCCGCCCGCTTCAGGTCGCCCAGCCGAGCCAGCTCGGTCTCGCTGAGCGCCACGAGATTGTCGATCTGGTCGCGCTGCGACTCGACATCCAGCAGATGCAGGAAGCGCAGCTTCAGCGCGGTGACCAGCTTGTTCAGCCCGTCGGCCGACGGCGCGCGGACATTGGCGCGCATCAGCGTGTCGAACTCCGCCCGGCCGGTCTCGGTCGGACCCAGCAGGGCGTTGTCTTCCATGCCGCTGCCGTCCAGCGCCTCGATCAGCCCCTCGTAGCGCAGCATCTCGAGCGAGGTGCCCATCAGGTCCAGCGACGGACCCATCATGCGATCGAGGAAATGACGGACGGAGCCGGCCAGATCGGCGTAGCGCAACGGACCGCCCTGGATCAGCGTGCCCAGGACGACGAGGCGCACGGCCTCCTTCGGCATCAGCGAGTTGTCACGGTACATGGCGAACCCCCTGGGCGATGCCCTGGATTGAAGGATGGACGGCAAGCGCAACGGCCGGCCCGCAGCAACGAAGCTGCGAACCGATCGCAACGCTATCCCTCAAAATAGGGGTGCACGCGCCATCTGTCCAGGGGACAAAAGGCCCCTATCGCCAAAAGGGTCTTTCCCGGGCTTTCCAGAGGGGTGCGACTCAGGCGGCGAGACGCAGATCCAGCCGGCTCCAGACGTCCAGCAGCGCCTCGACCAGCATGCCCATCTGCGCGTCGGTGTGCAGCGGGGTCGGGGTGAAGCGCAGCCGCTCCGTCCCGCGCGGGACGGTGGGATAGTTGATCGGCTGGACGTAGATGTTGTGCCGGTCCAGCAGCTCGTCGGACGCGCGCTTGCAGCGGTGGGCGTCGCCGACCATCAGCGGCACGATGTGGCTGACCGACGGCATCACCGGCAGGCCGGCGTCGGCGAACATCCGCTTCAGCGTGGCGGCGCGCTCCTGGTGCTGGGTCCGTTCGACCTGGCTGTTCTTCAGGTGGCGGATGGAGGCCAGCGCGCCCGCCGCCAGCACCGGCGACAGCGAGGTGGAGAAGATGAAGCCGGCGGCGAAGCTGCGGACGCAGTCGATCAGCGCGGTGGAGCCGGTGATGTAACCGCCCTGCACGCCGAAGGCCTTGCCCAGCGTGCCCTCGACGATGGTCAGCCGGTCCATGGCGCCGTCGCGCTCGGCCACGCCGGCGCCGCGGGGGCCGTACATGCCGACGGCGTGGACCTCGTCGAGATAGGTCATGGCGCCGTGCTTGTCGGCGACATCGCACAGGTCATGGATGGGGGCGATGTCGCCGTCCATGGAATAGACGCTCTCGAACGCCACCACCTTGGGCCGGCCGGGGGCGATGCCCGACAGCAGCTCGTCCAGGTGCTTGGGGTCGTTGTGGCGGAAGATGTGCTTCTCGGCGCCCGAGTTGCGGATGCCGGTGATCATCGAGTTGTGGTTCAGCGCGTCCGACAGGATCACGCAGTTGGGCAGGATCTTGCCCAGCGTGGTCAGCGTCGCGTCGTTCGACACATAGCCCGAGGTGAAGAGCAGCGCCGCTTCCTTGTGGTGCAGGTCGGCCAGTTCGCGTTCCAGCAGCACATGGTAGATGTTGGTGCCGGAGATGTTGCGGGTGCCGCCGGCGCCGGCGCCGACCTGATCCAGCGCATCGTGCATCGCCTTCGTGACGCTGGGGTGCTGGCCCATGCCGAGATAATCGTTGGAGCACCAGACCGTGACCGGACGTTCGCGCCCGTTGGAATCGCGGAAGGTCGCCGTCGGGAAATTGCCCGCATGGCGTTCCAGATTGGCGAACACCCGGTAGCGGCCGTCCTGCTTCAGGGTCGCAATCTGGTTGCGGAAGAAAGTTTCGTAATCCATCGCGCGTTCCCGTTCGCGTTCGTCCACTAAGGATCGGCTGCACCGGTTGAAGGCATATGGGCTAGGCCATTCGGTCGGCGCATCGAAGAGGATGGCATGATCCTTACCGTCACGCCACCCGGCATTGATCGAAATCAAGCCAATGTCATATGGGACCTTCGCACAAGTGGCCGGCTTCCATGTCCTGCGGATGCCGCATGTCGGCTTCCCGCCGACAGTCCGGCCGGACGACCATGACTTGACCGAGGCGGCAATTGTATGGGCGGGAACTTTCCGCATAACCATGGCTGCAGTCCGGGAATACGTGCGTATGACTGCGCCGCTCCCCTGGCGCCTGACACCGATTGCGATACGCACACCGATACCTTCCGGAGTTGCGGGCTTTTTCAACAAATCTATTGAAGGAGAAAAACTATCGCTGCCATCATCTCCCGCGCGCATGTCAGCAGGGAGGGCAAGATGGCGAAGCGGATCGTCCTGTGTTTCGACGGCACCTGGAACACGCCGGGCAGCGGCAATCAGCCCGACAAGGACAACGAGGCGGCGACCAACGTCTGGAAATTCTACAAGTCGGTACGGCAGGGCGCCGACGATGGCACGACGCAATTCAGCTTCTACGATTCTGGCGTCGGCACCGACAAGAAGGGCGGCATCGTCCATGATTGGCTCAACCATATCGTTGGCGGCGCCTTCGGCCTCGGGTTGGACCAGAAGATCAAGGACGGCTACCGTGCCCTCGCGTCCAAGTATGAGGACGGTGACGAGGTCTTCATCCTGGGCTTCTCTCGCGGCGCCTACACCGCCCGCAGCCTGGTCGGCCTGATCCGCAACGCAGGACTGCTGCCGTCCACCAAGCTGGACCTGATAGACGACGCCTATGCCTTATACCGCAAGCGCGACGACGGCCCGGACGTGGAAGAGGCGACACGGTTCCGCGAGGACAATGGTTCGCGGCTGATCAAGATCCATTTCCTCGGCGTCTGGGACACGGTGGGTGCATTGGGCATACCGCTTGGCATCTGCGAACATCTGGACGAGAAGCTTTACGGCTTCCACGACACCGAACTCAGCGGACAGGTCCGCAACGCCTTCCAGGCGCTGGCGATCGACGAGCACCGTAAGACCTTCGCCGCCTCCGTCTGGGACCCGAAGGACAAGCCGCAACAGCGGGTGGAGCAGCGCTGGTTCGTCGGCTGCCATTCGAATGTCGGCGGCGGCTATGCGGACGACCAACTGTCGGACATTGCATTGAAATGGATGATGGAGCGGGCCGCCGAGTGCGGACTGGCGCTTGATCCCGAATGGATGCCCCGCGTAACGCCCGACAATGCGCTGGGCACCATCGTCGACTCTTATGCCCAGTTCCTGGAGGGCTTCGGCAAGCTGGCGGAGCCGCGCCATTACCGCCCGGTCTGCGTCCTGCCCTACAGCGAGGAGAACCTGCACGAGTCGGTGCCGCAGCGTGCAACCGGCAACTTGGGCTATGCCCCGCCCAACATCGGCTACCGCAAGGCGCTGGTCCAGTTCGGTACGGTGCAGGAAGAGGAACCGGCCCCGGCCGGCTGAGCGAAGGCCCAACGTAAAGCGGGGCGGAGCCGTCCTCCGGCGCCCGCCCCGTTTCCCGGTAGCTCGATCGGTCCTTACTTGGTGCCGAACATGCGGTCGCCGGCGTCGCCCAGGCCGGGGACGATGTAGGCGTCCTCGTTCAGGTGGCTGTCCAGCGCCGCGGTGAACACCTTCACATCCGGGTGCGACTCGTGGAAACGGCGCACGCCCTCGGGCGCGGCGACCAGCGCCATGAAGCGGATGTTGTGGTCGTCGACGCCATGGCGGTTCAGCACGTCGCAGGCATGGGCGGCGGAGTTGCCGGTCGCCAGCATCGGATCGACGACGATGAACAGCCGCCCTTCGGCCGGCGGCAGCTTCACCAGATATTCGTGCGGCTGCTTGGTGTCATGGTCGCGATAGAGGCCGATATGCCCCTCGCGCGCCGACGGCACCAGTTCCAGCAGCCCGGCCGACATGCCGAGCCCGGCGCGCAGAACCGGCACGACCGCCAGCTTCTTGCCCAGGATCACAGGCGCGTCCATCGGCTGCAGCGGCGTTTCGATCCGCTCGGTGGTCAGCGGGATGTCGCGCGTCAGCTCATAGCCCATCAGCAGCGAGATCTCGCGCAGCAGGGTACGGAACCCGCCGGTCGACCGCTCCTTGTTCCGCATATGGGTCAGCTTGTGCTGGATCAGCGGATGGTCGAGGACGAACAGGTTGGGAAATTCGGGCAGGGTGCGCATGGAATCCGGATCGCGGCTGACGGTAAGGTTATCGCGATCCTACCGCGTCAGGGGGGCCGGGGCCAAGGGGGCTGACCGGCGGGGCGCCGCTTGTCCCTACCCCCGCCCCGCCTTCGCCGCCGCCGGCTTCGGTTCCGGGCGGTCGATGCCGTAGCGGATCACGCGGTTGCGGCCGGAATTCTTCGCCTGATAGAGCGCGCGGTCGGCGCAGACCACCAGATCGTCGACAGTCAGGTCGGACACCGCCTCCACCAGCCCGAAGGAGGCGGTGACGGGGATCATCCGGCCGTCGGGCAGCACCACCGGCGAGCGCATCAAATCGACGCGCAGCCGCTCGATCACCTCATAGCCCTCGTCCAGTCTGGTTTCCTTCAGGCAGACCAGGAACTCCTCGCCGCCCATGCGGAAGGCCTCGTCGAAGCTGCGGACGCCGCGGCTGATGACGGCGGCGGTGGCGGCCAGCACCCGGTCGCCGATGTCGTGGCCATAGCTGTCGTTGATGCCCTTGAACTTGTCGATGTCGCACAGCGCGACGCAGAAGGGCTGGCCGGTGCGGCGATAACGGTTGTGCTCGCGCTCCAGCGCCTCGCCCATGCCGCGCCGCGTGCGCAGGCCGGTCAGCGGGTCCAGGCCGGAGGCGGCGGCGGCGAAGGCGCGCTCCATCCGGCGCAGGTGCAGCATGAACTCCTCGAAGCGGCCGACCACCCCCTCGAACTCGGCCTCGGTCGGCAGCTCGCCACCGGACGCCTTCAGCAGGATCAGCCGGGCCTGCCGGTGCATCTGCTCGTGCAGGGTCGCCAGCTTCTGCACCGCCGGCTGCTGCAGCAGGTCGTCGCGGCTGGCGGCCTGACACCAGGCCTGGAAGGAGGCCGGGGCCGACGACCGCTCCCCGCCGCGCCCCTCACGGTAGAAAACGGCGCGCTGCCACTGGCCGATCCAGCGCAGATGCTCGTCGAGCACGGCGCCGAGCGCCTCGGTTGTGGACGGAGTGGTCGAATCGCTCATGGGCGCATCCTACCCGACGGCGCAAGGTCCCGCCATGCGACCAAGATAAGCCGTAGCATTCGTCTAAAACAGGGTGCTTTCGCCGAAAAACGGCCTCAAAGCGCGGCCACCGCCGACAGAAAGGCACGGACCAGCGCCGGATCCTTGTGGCCGGGGCGGTCCTCCACGCCGGAAGACACGTCGACCTCGCTGGCGCCGGTGACCCGCACTGCCTCGGCGACATTCTCCACCGTCAGCCCGCCCGACAGCATCCAGGGGCGCGGCCAGCTGCGCCCGGCCAGGATCGTCCAGTCGAAGGCGATGCCGTTGCCGCCGGGCAGCGCCGACACCTTGGCCGGCGGCTTGGCGTCGAACAGCAGGCGGTCGGCGACCTCCGCCGCCTCCATCGCCGTGGTCAGGTCTTCCGGCCCGCCGATCTTCACCGCCTTCATCACCGGCAGGGCATAGCGGCCCTTGATCTCGACGATGCGGCGCGGCGTCTCGGCGCCATGCAGCTGGATCAGGTCGAGAGGGACCTGCCCGGTGACATGCTCCAGGAACTCGTCGTCGGAATCGACGAACAGCCCGACGGAGCGCACGCCGGTCGGCAGCAGCCGCGCCAGTTCCGCCGCCATCGGCGGGGCGATGGCGCGCGGGCTGCGCGGGTAGAAGACGAAACCGACATAGCGCGCCCCGCCGGCGATGGCGGCGCGCAGGCTTTCGGGCTCGCTCAGCCCGCAGATCTTGGCGGCGACGGTCATGCGGTCCCCTCAATTTCGGCGACGATGCGGCGGGCGGCGGCGGCCGGATCGGCATCCGCGGTGATCGGCCGGCCGATGACCAGATGGTCGGCGCCGGCGGCCAGCGCCTCCGCCGGGGTCATGATGCGCTTCTGGTCGTTGGTGGCGGCCCAGGCCGGGCGGATGCCGGGCACCATCAGGATGAAGTCGGGACCGCAGGCCGCCCGCACCAGCGCCACCTCGGCCGGCGAGCAGACGACGCCGTCCACCCCCGACGCCTTGGCGAGCTTCGCCAGCCGGACCACCTGATCGGCCACCGGCAACGACTGGCCGACGGCGCCGAGATCGCCGTCGTCCAGGCTGGTCAGCACGGTGACGGCCAGGATCTTCGGCCGGTCGGCCCCGGCGGTCGCCGCCGTTTCCGCCGCCGCGCGCATCATCGCCGGCCCGCCGGCGCTGTGGATGGTCATGAAGGCCGGCTTCAGCGGCAGCGCCGCGCGCACGCCGCCCGCCACCGTGTTGGGGATGTCGTGCAGCTTCAGGTCGAGGAACAGCGGCGGCCCGTCCTCCCCCACCACGGCGCGGACGCCGGCCGGCCCCTGGGCGATGAAGAACTCCAGCCCCAGCTTGATGCCGCCGACGGCCCCCGCCACCTGCCCGGCGATGCGGCGGGCGGACTCGATCTCGGTGGTGTCGACGGAGCAATAGATGCGCGAGGCTGGCGCGGTCATGGGAAGGCGGTCTCCAGAACCCGGATGAGAATGGTCCGGCACCCTAGCAAGGGATGGGGCCGCGCGCCAGTTTCAACCCCTCTGCTCCCCCAGCCATTGCTCCCCCGGCCACTGCTCTGCCGTCCACCGCTCCAGCGCGGCGAACAGCGCGGCGGCCGTGGCGCAGGCGGTGGCAAGCGCGGCGGGGTCGGCAAGCTCCTCCTCCAACCGCGGCATCAGCGCCTTCCAGGCACTGGCCATGTCCAGCCCGTCCGACGCCAGGAAGCGCGCGCCGCGCCGGGCGTCGTATCCCAGCGCGCGGGTGATCCCCGGCAGCATCGCCCGCCCGCCATGGGCGGAGCCGTCCAGCACATAGCGTGCCGCCAACCGCGCCGGCGCACTGTCCAGCGGCGGCAGGTCCGCCATCTCCGGCAGCGCGTCCAGATCGGTGCCGAGAACCCGCAGATCCTCACGCAGCAGCGCCATTCGCGCGGCCCCTTCCCCCAGCGCCCGCTCCACCGGCGCGTTGAAGCCGTGGAGCACGGCCAGCGCGCGGGCATACTGGTCGGCGGTGATGTCCGACCGGACCAGCGGCTGCAGCACCGCGGCCTTGTCCAGCCGGTCGTGGCTCTCCCGCGTCGCGGCGCGCAGCGCCTGCCTTGCCGGTCCCATCAAGCGTGCTCCCCGGTTCCGTTCAGGTCGAGGCCAGCACGCCGGACAACGGCGCGGGTCCGCCGCCATCGGACGTCCCATTCGACGCCCCATTGGACGCTTGGCTGGCTTCCTGCTGCCGCGTCCACAGGGCGGCATAGGCGCCGCGGGCGGCCAGCAGGTCGGCATGGTGGCCGCGCTCGATCACCCGGCCGGCCTCCAGCACCAGGATCTCGTCGGCGTCGATCACGGTGGACAGCCGGTGGGCGATCACCAGCGTGGTGCGACCGCGGCTGACCTCGCGCAGGTTGGCCTGGATTTCCCGTTCGGTGTGGGTGTCGAGCGCGCTGGTCGCCTCGTCGAACAGCAGGATCGCCGGGTCCTTCAGGATGGTGCGGGCGATGGCGACGCGCTGCTTCTCGCCGCCGGACAGCTTCAGCCCGCGTTCGCCCACCGTGGTCTGATAGCCGTCGGGCAGCGCCATGATGAAGTCGTGGATGTGGGCCAGCCTTGCCGCCCGCTCCACCTCCGCCGGGCTGGCGCCGGGGCGGCCATAGGCGATGTTGTAGAAGACGGTGTCGTTGAACAGCACGGTGTCCTGCGGAACGATGCCGATGGACGCCCGCAGCGAGGCCTGGGTGACGTCGCGGATGTCCTGCCCGTCGATCAGCACCCGGCCGCCATTGACGTCGTAGAAGCGGAACAGCAGCCGGCTGATGGTGGATTTGCCGGCGCCAGACGGGCCGACGATGGCGACCGTCTTGCCGGCCGGCACGGTGAAGCTGACATCCTTCAGGATCGGCCGGCGCGGATCGTACCCGAACTCCACCCCCTCGAAGCGCAGCTCCGCCCCATCGACCGCCAGCGGCTTCGCGTCGGGGCCGTCGGCCACCTCGCGATCGACCGCCAGCAGCGTGACCATCGACTCGATGTCGATCAGCGACTGCTTGATCTCGCGATAGACGACGCCGAAGAAGTTCAGCGGCTGGTAGAGCTGCAGCAGGTAGGTGTTCACCAGCACGAAGTCGCCCAGCGACATGCTGCCGTCGACGATGCCCTTGGCGGCCATGCCCATCACCACCGCCAGCCCCAGCGAGATGATCGCCGACTGGCCGACATTCAGCAGCGACAGGCTCTGCTGGCTGCGCACCGCCGCCTTCTCGTAGCTCTGCAGCGCGCCGTCGTAGCGGCGGGCCTCATGCTCCTCGTTGCCGAAATACTTGACCGTCTCGTAGTTCAGCAGGCTGTCGATCGCCTTGGTGTTGGCCTTGCTGTCGGTGTCGTTCATCAGGCGGCGGAACTTGATGCGCCATTCCGACACGAAGAAGGTGTAGAGGATGTAGCCCATCACCGTGACGAAGGTCGCCAGCGCGAACCAGACGCTGAACAGCCTCCACAGGATGGCGCAGACCAGCGCGATCTCCACCAGCGTCGGCACGATGGAGAACAGGGTGTAGCGCAGCAGCGACTCGATGGCCCGGGTTCCACGCTCCAGCGAGCGGGTCAGGCCGCCGGTCTGGCGTTCCAGATGGAAGCGCAGCGACAGCGCGTGCAGGTGCCGGAACACCGACAGCGCCACCCGGCGGATGGTCCGCTGCGCCACGGTGGCGAAGACGGCGTCGCGCAGCTCGGCGAAGATCAGCGAGGTCACGCGGGCAAGGCCGTATGCGACGATCAGTCCCAGGGGGATGGCCACCGCCGCGCCCGGCCCGACGCTCCCGCCCGCAGAAGCAGGCGTCAGCGCGTCCACCGCATGCTTGTAGAAGATCGGCACATAGACGTTGGCGACCTTGGCGCCGACCAGCAGCAGCATCGCCAGGACCACCCGCACCCGCGTCTCCACGGAATCGCGGGGCCAGACATAGGGCGCCAGCGAGCGCATCGCGGCGCGCAGGTCGCCGGACGGGCGGGTGAAGGCAGTGCCATCGGAAGTGGGCGGAAGGCTGCGGCGCATCGGGTTTTTCAGTGGCCTTTACGGGAATTCTGCGCATCCGGTGAAACCGGCCGCCAAGGACCGTTTCCCGAAATGCTGTTCAGGCGACCTAACCTAGGGACCGGTGCGGCATCGTCAAAGCCCCGCGCCGCGACTTTGACACGATTTTGCCGCGGCCCAGGGACGCTTTCCCTGCATTTCCTTGCGCCATGGCAACGGACTGGAAACCATCTTCCTCTACCCTGCCGGGCGTATCGCGTTCGATCCGCACCGCAGACCAAGGCATTTGACCATGCAGAACGCCAGCTTTGCCGGCCGATTCAAGGTGGGCACCCGCATCCAGGTGGGATTCCTTCTGATCCTTGCCCTCCTCGCCCTGGTGGCAGCACTCGGCGTGCGGTCGCTGTCGACGGTGGAGGATGGCTTCACCAAATATGCGTCGGTGTCCGACAACTCGCTGCGGGTTTCCGACGTGGACGGCTCGGTCTCCGACATGCGCCGCAACGTGGTCAACTACTCCTTCTCCGGCAACAATGCCCTGATCGCGCCGATCCAGACGCAGCAGAAGAAGCTGGGCGACATGCTGCGCGCCATCCGCGAAGCGACGCAGGATCCCGCCCGCCGGGCCAACGTCGACGGCATGATCCAGCAGTTCGACAGCTACACCGCCAATTTCGGCCGGTTGGTCAAGGCGCGCGAACTGCGCGATCGGCTGGTGTCGGAAGAACTGGTGCCGATGGGCATGAAGGCGCGGGAGGGGCTGAACAGGGCGATCGCAACAAGCATTGCCGCCGGCGATTTCCAGACGGCGGCCCATGCGGGCCAGATTCAGGAGACGCTGGTCCTCGCCCGCCTCAGCGTCCAGCGCTTCCTGACGGACTCGGCGGCGACGGCGGCGGACGAGGCGCGCACCCGCCTGGATGCTTTCCACAAGGCCGCCAGCGCCCTGTCCGCCGGCCTGACCGACCCGGCGCTGAAACGCGACGTCGAGGAGACGATCCAGCTGGCCGGCCACTATCTGGACAGCTTCAACCGCGTGGTCGCGGCGGTCGGCGAGGTCCAGTCCCTGGCCTTCACCACCATGACCAAGGAGGCGGATGAGTTCGCCAGCCTGGTCGACAAGACCATCGCCTCTCAGGCCGAAGTGCGCGAAGCGGTGCTCGCCGCGTCGCGGTCCGATATGGACAACACCACCACGCTGCTGATCGGCATGGCGGTGGGCGCCTTCGTTCTCGGCATCCTGGTGGCGCTGATCACCGCGCGGTCGATCGTCCGCCCGGTGGTGCAGATGACCGGCACCATGACGGAACTGGCCGCCGGCAACCTGACCGTCGATGTGCCCGCCCTTGAGAACCGCGACGAGATCGGCCGCATGGCAAAGGCCGTGCTGGTGTTCAAGGACAATGCCGTCGAGAAGAAGCGGATGGACGAGGCGGAGCGCGAGCGGCTGGAGGCCGAGCGCCGCGCCGCCGAGGCCCAGCGCGCCCGCGAGCAGGCCATCGGCGAGGAGATCGCCGACCTGATCGACGCCGTGTCGAAGGGCGACCTCGACCGCCGCATCGATCTGGCCGGCAAGGACGGCTTCTACAAGACCATGTCGCAGGGCATCAACCGCCTGACCGACACGGTGGAGGCGGTCATCGCCGACCTGGGCGAGGTGTTGAGCGCGCTGGCCCAGGGCGACCTGAACCGCCGCGTCACCCGCGATTACCAGGGCGCCTTCGAGCGGGTGAAGACCGACGTCAACGCCACCTCCACCCGGTTGGCGGAGATCGTCGGCCAGATCACCCAGGCGGCCGAGACCATCGCCGCCGCCGCCGCCGAGGTGTCGCTGGGATCCTCCGACCTCGCCGACCGCACCGAGCAGCAGGCCTCCTCGCTGGAGGAGACCGCGGCCAGCATGGAAGAGCTGGGGGCGACCGTGCGCTCCAACGCCGAGAACGCCCAGCGCGCCAACGTGATGGCCGCCCAGGCCCGCGGCTCCGCCGAATCGGGCGGCGGCGTCGCCGGCTCCGCCATCGAGGCGATGCGCCGGATCGAGGAATCCAGCCGCAAGATCACCGACATCATCGGCGTGATCGACGAGATCGCCTTCCAGACCAACCTCTTGGCGCTGAACGCGGCGGTGGAGGCGGCGCGGGCCGGCGACGCCGGGCGCGGCTTCGCCGTGGTGGCGCAGGAGGTGCGGCAGCTCGCCCAGCGCTCCGCCCAGGCGTCGAA
>NZ_LGQY01000079.1:0-71323 GCF_003116065.1 Azospirillum sp. TSO5
AACAAGGAATGGGAGGCAATGCCACACTCACCATGAAAACAACATGGTTGCTCCCCCGCTTCGCGGGAGAGGGGGCAGGACGCTTGGCGGCGTTGCATTAATGGCGAAACGGCGGCAGTCCCCTCTCCCGCCAAAGGCGGGGGAGGGTTAGGGAGGGGGCAACCCGTACCCACAGCCGCACTTACGCCGCCCGCATCCACACCGCCGTGTCATGAAACGCAGCACCTCCGGCCGGCGGGATCGGTTCCGGTGAGGTCAGGCTGTTGATGCCGATGCCCTCGACGAAGGCGCTGTTGGGCCAGATGCCTTCGACGATCACCACACCGCGCGGCACGCCGTCGAAGGGCTTGGCATGGACCAGCACGCTGCCCTGCGGGTTGCCCAGCCGCACCGCGTCGCCGTCGGCCAGCCCGAGCCCGGTCGCGTCGTCGGGGTGGATCAACGCGGTGGGACGGCCCTCGCGCTTCTGGGCGGTCAGCGTCTCGGTGAAGGAGGTGTTGAGGAACTGGCGGGCCGGGGCGGTGACCAGACGGAACGGGTGCTCCGCGTCGGCATCGCGGCCGGGGGGCATGTGGTCGGGCAGTTCCGGCATGCCGCCATAGGGGCCGAGCGCCGCCCAATCGGGGGCGAAGCGGAACCTGTCATCCGGGTGGGCGAAGCCGTTGAGGAAGTGCGAGGTCTCGAAATCGGGCTGGGCGTCGATCCAGCGGTTCTCGCTCAGCGTCGCGGCGTCGCCGAGGTCGGAAGCCTTCAGCATGGCGTCGATGATCTCCAGCGCGGTCATGCCGAAGCCGGGATGCTCGGCGCCGACGCGGCGGGCGACTTCGGAGATGACCCAGTGGTTCTCTCGCGCCTCGAACTGCGGCTCGATCACCTTGCGGCCGATCAGGATGTGCATCTGGCCGCCGCCGCGGTAGATGTCGTCATGCTCCAGGAAGGTGGTGGCGGGGATCACCAGATCGGCCAGCTTGGCCGTGTCGGTCATGAACTGCTCATGCACCGCGACGAACAGATCCTCGCGCAGGAAGCCCTGGCGGACGCGGTTGGAATCCGGGCAGATCGTCACCGGGTTGGTGTTCTGGATCAGCATCGCCGTCACCGGCGGACCGCTGGTCAGGTCGCGCGGGTCGCCGGTCAGCACCGCGCCGATGCGCGACTGGTCGAAACTGCGGACGCTGGTGTCGAGGCGGTCCAGCCCCTCCGACAGGGTCTTGTCCAGCTTGTAGATGCCGGACGAGCAGTAGAGCGCGCCGCCACCCTTGTGCTGCCAGGAACCGGTGACGACCGGCAGGCAGGACACGGCATGGACCTGGGCGGCGCCGTTGTGGGCGCGCGACAGGCCGTAGCCGATGCGCAGGTAGGACCGCTTGGTGGTGCCGTAGAGGCGGGCGAACGCCTCGATCTCCGCCACCGTCAGGCCGGTGATGGCGGCTGCCCATTCGGGCGTGCGGGTGGCGAGGTGCGCCTCCAGCCGGTCGGTGCCGGCGGCGAGGCGGGTCAGATAGGCGCGGTCGGCGTAGCCGTCGCGGAACAGCACATGCATCACCGCGCAGGCCAGCGCCCCGTCGGTGCCCGGCCGCAGCATCAGGTGCAGGTCGGAAACTTCGGCAGTGCCGGTGCGGTAGGGGTCGATGGTGACCAGCTTGGCGCCGCGGCCTTTGCGGGCACGGCTGACATGGGTCATCACGTTGACCTGGGTCGCCACCGGGTTGCCGCCCCAGTTGACGATCAGGTCGCTCTCCGCCATCTCGCGCGGGTCGGCGCCACGGATGTCGCCATAGCCGGCGAGCCAGCCCATGTTGGCCGGCGTGTCGCACACCGTGCTGGTCTGGCGCGAATAGCCCTTGGCATGGCGCAGGCGCTGGATGGCGCCGCGCTGCACCAGACCCATGGTGCCGGCGTAGAAATAGGGCCAGACGGCCTCGGGGCCGTAGGTGCGCTCGGCGGTCAGGAAGGAGTCCGCGATGCGGTCCAGCGCCTCGTCCCAGCCGATCTCCTTCCACTGGCCGGAGCCCTTGGGGCCGGTCCGCAGCAAGGGCGTCTTCAGCCGGTCCGGCGAATGCACCCGCTCGGCATAGCGGCTGACCTTCGCGCAGATGACGCCGGCGGTGTAGCTGTTCTCCGCCGCGCCGCGCACCTTGCCGATGCGGTCGGGGGCGAGGCGTTCCACCTCCAGCGCGCAGGTGCTGGGGCAGTCGTGCGGACAGGCGGTGGGGAGGAACTGGGCCGGCAAGGCTAACCTCTGGTCTGGCTGGCGGCGGGAGAAGACCGCAAGTTTAGGCCCGGCCGCGCGTCCGCTTCAATGCACAACAATGTATGGGTACAATAACGAAGGGCCGCGAAGCCCAATTCCGGACTTCGCGGCCCCTGCCGTTTCAACGAGAAAATCCCCTGACGACTTGTGGTTTACCCTTATCGGTTCACATGGCCCCGATCAGGCGCGGGAACCACAGCGAGATCGCCGGCACATAGGTGACGAGGCCGAGGAAGATCAGCATCGTCAGCAGCCACGGCCACACCGCCACCGTCAGTTCGGTGATGCCCATCTTGGTGATGCCCGACGCGACGTAGAGGTTCAGGCCCACCGGCGGGTGGCACATGCCGACCTCCATGTTCACGATGATCAGGATGCCGAAATGGACCGGGTCGATGCCCAGCGACATCGCCACCGGGAACAGGATCGGCGCCATGATGAGGACGATGGACGACGGCTCCATGAAGTTGCCGGCGGCCAGCAGCACGATGTTCACCACCAGCAGGAAGACCCACACACCCAGATGCTGGCTCTGGATCCAGGCGGCCATCGCCTGCGGGATCTGCTCCGACGTCATGACGAAGGAGAAGAGGACGGCGTTGGTGATGATGTAGAGCAGCATCGCCGACATGCTGGCGCTGTCCAGCAGCACCTTCGGCACCCGGCTGAGCGGCATGTCGCGGTAGACGAACACCGCCACGATGAAGGCATAGACCGCGGCCATCGCCGCCGCTTCCGTCGGGGTGAAGACGCCGGTGTAGATGCCGCCCATCACAACGACGATCAGCAACAGACCCCAGAAGCTTTCGCGGAAGGCGTGCCAGCGCTGGGCGGCCGACGCCTTGGGCAGGCGGGGATAGCCGTACTTGCGGGCGCGGAACCAGGTGGTGAAGCCGAGGAAGGCGGCCAGCATCAGGCCCGGCACCACGCCGGCCAGGAACATCTGGCCGATGGACGGCGCCTGCGGGTGGCCGGTGGTGGCGACGCAGTACATCACCATCACGATCGACGGCGGGATCAGGATGCCGAGAGCGCCCGAGGTGGTGACAATGCCGGCGCCGAAATTCTTCGGGAAGCCCTGGTTGACCATCGCCGGCAGGATGATGGAGCCGATGGCCACCACCGTCGCCGGGCTGGAGCCCGACACCGCCGCGAACAGGGCGCAGGCGAGAACGCCGGCCAGACCGAGGCCGCCGTGCCAATGCCCGACCATCGAAGTGGCGAAGTTGATCATGCGCCGAGCGACACCGCCGTGGGTCAGGAAGTTGCCGGCCAGAATGAAGAACGGGATCGCCATGATCTCGAACTTCTCGATGCCGGTGAACAGCTTCAGCGCCACGGCCGCGATCGGCACGTCGGTCATGGTGAACAGGAAGGTCAGAACCGTCAGGCCGAGCGAGATGGAGATCGGCATGCCGGTGAGCATCAGCGTCAGCAGCAGCCCGAAGATGATGGCGGCGTTCATGCCGGGCCTCCTTCATTGGCGGCTTCGACCGGGTCGATGCCTTCGACCTGGGCATGATCGTGGTGGGGAAGTTCGCCGGTCCGGATGAAGGTCCAGGCGACCTGGAGGAAGCGGAAGCACATCAGGTAGGAGCCGAGCGGGATCGCCAGATAGATGATCCACATCGGCCATTCCAGGTCGGCCGACACCTGCTCCGTTTCCGACATGTGGTAGACGAAGGTGGCGCCCAGCGTGCCGACGACGCCGGTGAACAGGGCACCCGCCAGCAGGCCGAAGATGACGAAGTAGCCGCGGATATCCGGCCGCAGCCGGTTGATCACCACGTCCACGCCGACATGGATGCCGGTGCGCACGCCATAGGCGGCGCCGAACTTGGCCATCCACACGAACAGGTAGATGCACAGCTCCTGGGCCCAGGCCAGATTCCAGTGGATGACGTAGTCCTGGATGTAGGGCACGCCGGAAAGATAACGGTGAAGGACGGCCGCGAAGATGACGAGCGTCGCCACCGCCATGAGCGAGGCGATCAGCGTCTCCTCAAGGCGGTCGAGCAGTTTCATGAGCATGTCGGGGGGATCTCCCGGTCGGCGGAGATGGTCTGGTACGCTGGGGAGGCGCCGCAAAACCCACGGCGCTCGGTCTGGCCGTCATCCCCGCGCAGGCGGGGATCCAGGCGACTGCCGCAGCGAAAGCACCGGAAAGGCTGGATTCCCGCCTTCGCGGGAATGACGGCCGAATAAGGTGGACGTCGCGTTGGAGCGGGCGACGCCTTCCGACGGGAAGGCGCCGTCCCCTCGCAAGTCCTTACATCTTGAAGCCGGCGGCTTCGGCTTCCTTGTAGATCGATTCGATCAGGTCCTTGCCGACGCGGGATTCGGCTTCCTTGTGGACCGGCTTCAGCGCCTTCATCCAGGCCTCGCGCTCGGCCTTGGTCTGGGTGTGGAACTCGGTCTTGCCCGACGCCTTCATCTGGGCCAGCGCGACGTCGTTCTCATGCTGGGCGATGTCGTTGGCGTAGTCGGTCGACTCCTTCATCGCTTCTTCCAGCTGGGTGCGGACGTCGGCCGGCAGGCCTTCCCAGAACTTCTTGTTCACGATGACCGCATAGCCGAGATAGCCGTGGTCGGTCAGCGTGGCGTACTTCTGCACCTCGTGCATCTTCTGGGTGTACATGTTGGACGGCGGGTTCTCGGTGCCGTCGACGACGCCGGTCTGCAGCGCCTGATACACTTCGGAGAAGGCCATCACCTGCGGCAGGGCGCCGAGCGCGCGCATCTGGGCGTCCAGAACCTTGGACGACTGGATGCGCATCTTCAGGCCCTTCACGTCCTCCGGCATGATCAGCGGCTTGTTGGCGCTCATGATCTTGAAGCCGTTGTCCCAATAGGCGAGGCCGATGATGCCCTTGGACTCCAGCTTCTTGAACAGCTTCTTGCCGATCTCGCCCTTGGTGACGCGCTGCAGGACTTCCTTGTTCGGGAAGATGTAGGGCAGGTCGAAGACCTCGAATTCCTTGGCGCCCAGCGGGCCGAACTTGGCCAGCGACGGGGCCAGCATCTGCACGGCGCCCAGCTGCAGCGCCTCAAGCTCTTCCTTGTCCTTGTAGAGCTGGCTGTTCGGATAGACCTCGACCTTGACCTTGCCGGCCGTCAGCTTCTCGGCCAGTTCCTTGAACTTCTCGGCACCCTTGCCCTTCGGCGTCTCCGGCGCGACGACGTGGCTGAACTTGATGACGATCTGGTCCTGGGCCCAGGCCGTCGAAATGGCCATCGGCGCCGCCATCATGCAGCCGACCGCAGCCGCGCACAGGAGCTTCACGAGTTTCATGGGTGCGTCCCCCTTCCGGTGTTGATTGTCGACAGTGCGGATTGTTCCGCTCCGTACTTGTCGCGCATTGTTCATGATCGGACGAATTGCGGCTATTGTGGATATCCGCAGAGTCGGCCTATCCCACTTTCGTCCGGTCCCGCCATCCCCCGCCGCCACACTTTCGTGTCCATTCCAATGTCGAACCCGCTCCGCACCGGCTCCTCCCCTGCCCGCCCCTCCTTGAGCAGTTTCGGGCGGGCGGTGCGGCACGCCATGCCGGTGGTGGCGATGGCGCTGGTCGTGGTGCTGCTGGGCGCCTTCCTGTGGCTGCTTCAGCGCAACGAGCGCGACGAGGAGGCGCTGGCGCTGATCAAGGACGCGCTGTGGGTCGAGCAGAACCTGCATTTCCAGCTCGCCTCCGACGAGGACAAGCTGGAGCGGCTGGCGGAGACGCTGGGGCGCACCGAGGTGGATATGCGGCAGTTCGCCGCAATGGCCCGGCTGGTGGTGAACACCAACCCGGCGATCGAACGGGTGCTGTGGCTGGACGCCCAGGGGCGCACCCAACTGGCGGAGCCGCCGCTGCCGGGGAACGGCGCGCCGGCCGGGGAAAATGCGGCCAAGGAAAATGCGGATGGGGACGACAGCCGGCTCGGCGGGCTGAGCCGGACCGACGCCGTGCGCATCGCCCGCTCCTCCGGCCTGCGCGCCCACAGCGCGCCCTATCGGGTCGATGCCGCCAATCATGGTTTCGACGCCGCCTTCCCGCTGTTCCGCGACGGCAAGTTCACCGGCGCGCTGGTCGGCGTCTTCTCGTTCGAGGCGATGCTGACCCACCATGTCCCCTGGTGGTTCGCCCAGCGCTATCAGCTGGAGGTGATGGACGCGCGGGGGGCGGTCCTGGGGTCGAAGTCGCGGATGTCGGTGCCGGGGTCGATGGCGGGGCCGGCGCCGGACCCGGCGCGCAGCCACGTCATCCCGTTCGATCCGCCCGGCCACGGGCTGTCGCTGGTCGCCACCGCCTATCCCAGCGATTCGAACGTCATGCGCACGGTGCTGGTGGCGGCGATCTTCGCGCTGACCGGATCGGCGCTGTGGAGCCTGTGGTCGCTGCGCCGCCACATCGCCGGCCGCCTGCGCGCCGAGGAGGCGCTGCGCGAGGAGCACGCCTTCCGCAAGGCGATGGAGGACAGCCTGACCGTGGGCATGCGCGCCCGCGACCTGGAAGGGCGCATCACCTACGTCAACCCGGCCTTCTGCAAGATGGTCGGGCTGGAGGCCGAGGATCTGATCGGACGCGGACCGCCGGCGCCCTACTGGCTGCCGGAGGAGATCGACCAGGCCGAGGCCGCCTTCCATGACGTGCTGGCCGGCCGCGCGCCGGAGAGCGGGCTGGAGATGCGGTTCCAGCGCCCCAACGGCGAACGCTTCGACGCCCTGATCTACGAGGCGCCGCTGATCGACGCCAACGGGCGCCAGACCGGCTGGATGGGCTCCGTCCTCGACATCACCGAGCGCAAGCGCGCCGAGGAGTTGGCCCGCCAGCAGCAGGAGCGGCTGCAGCAGACCTCGCGCCTGATCACCATGGGCGAGATGGCCTCCACCCTGGCGCATGAGCTGAACCAGCCGCTGTCGGCCATCGCCAGCTATTGCACCGGCTGTCTCAACCGCCTGCGCTCCGACCGCTGCGACACGCAGGAAGTGGCGGCGGCGCTGGAGAAGCTGGCGGCCCAGGCCAAGCGCGCCGGGCTGGTGGTGCGCCGCATCCACGATTTCGTGCGCAAGCGCGATCCGAAGGTCGCCCCCTGCTCGCTCGCCCGCGTGCTGGAGGACTGCGTCGGGCTGGCCGGCAGCGATGCCGCAAGACTGGGTGTGCGGGTGGAGCTGGACGCCCCGACCGACCTGCCGCCGGTCACCGGCGACCGCATCCTGCTGCAGCAGGTGGTGCTGAACCTGATGCGCAACGGGATCGAGGCGATGGCCCGCACCCCGCGCGCCGACCGCCGGCTGACCGTCACCGTCCGCTTGGCCGGCGGCGATGACAGCGGACAGGCCGGCGACGGCGAAGGCCGCGTGCTGCTGACGGAGATCCGCGATCATGGCTGCGGCATCGCGCCGGATGTCGCCGACCGGCTCTTTTCCCCTTTCTTCACCACCAAGCGCGAAGGTATGGGCATGGGCCTGAACATCTGCCGCTCCATCGTCGAGCATCACCGCGGCCGGCTGTGGTTCGAGGCGGTGGCGGACGGGAACGGCCCGGAGGCGGTCCCTGCGGGAACGCGCTTCCTGTTCACCCTGCCCGTTCACGCCCCGGCTGCGGACCGTCTTCCCGACCGCACCGCGCCAGACAACGCTTCTCAAGACAACACCGCCGAGGCCGCCGAATGACCACGCTCCACATCGTCGACGACGACGAGGCCATCCGCGACGCGCTCGGCTGGCTGTTCCAGTCGCGCAACGTTCCAGTGGCCGGCTGGCCGTCCGCCGAAGCCTTCCTGGAGGCATGGCGTCCGGACACCGCCGGCTGCCTGCTGCTGGACATCCGCATGGAGGGCATGAGCGGGCTGGAGCTGTTCGACCGTCTGCTCGCCAAGGGTTGCCGCATGCCGGTGATCTTCCTGACCGGCCATGGCGACGTGCCGATCGCCGTCGGCGCCCTGAAGAAGGGAGCCCGCGATTTCGTGGAAAAGCCCTTCAACGACAACGAACTGGTCGACCGGGTGATCGACGCGCTGGCCTTCGACGCCGAACAGCGCGAGCGTGAGGCGGGACAGGCGGGGCTGACGGCCCGGCTGGCCACCCTGACCCAGCGCGAGCGGCAGGTGATGGAGCTGGTCGTCGCCGGGCGCCTGAACAAGGTCATCGCCGACGAACTGGGCATCAGCATGCGGACGGTGGAGGTCCACCGCAGCCATGTGTTCGAGAAGATGCGGGTGAAGACGGCGGTCGAGCTGACCCGGCTGCTGACCGGCGCGTCCTGAACGGCCCCTCCCGAGCGGCCCCTCCCGAACGGCAGGGCCCGATTGGGGGAAACCCGCGAAGTCGGCGGACGTCACTGGAGTCGGTACGGATCCCGTACTACTCTGCCCTGCCACTCCGGTGGTTTTACGCAGTGGTTTGGAGCATCCGCGGTTGCGTTTTCGGTTACCCAGTTCCCTGCTCGCCATCGGTCTGGCCGTGGTCGCGCCCCTGCTGCTGTTCGGCGCCGTTCTGGTCTGGCAGTTGGACACGCGCGAACGGGCGGAGACGGAGGACGCGCTGCAATCGGTGGCGCAGTCGCTGTCGCTGTCGGTCGACCGCGAACTGGCCAGCCAGTTGCGGCCGCTGGAACTGCTGGCCTCGCTGCTTCAACCCAATGTCGACGACCTGAGGACCCTGTACCAGGAGACGACCACCGCCACCCACAGCCAGCCGGGCTGGCTGGCGATGGGGCTGATCGACGCCGACACCGGGCGCTTCGTCTTCCACACCCATTACCCGCTGGGGGTCCAGCCGCTACCGCCGCCGCGGCTGGACGAGGTCACCCGACACGTCGTCGAAAGCCGCCGCGCGGTGATCGGCGGCGTGCTGCCGCCGGGTGGGCCGCCCGGCCGGCCGTCGCTGATCCTGCGCGCGCCGATCATGCAGTTCGACCCCGTGCGTCAAAGCGACCGGGTGCGGTATATCCTGTCGCTGGCCGTCGGGCTGGAGGGGCTGAGCGGCGCGCTGCGAACCCGCGATACCCCGCCGGAATGGACGGTCACGGTCATCGATCCAACCATGCTGATCGCCGCCCGCTCCCACAACGCCGCCGCCTATCTGGGCCAGAAGACCTATGCGGCGCTGGAGGCGCGGATCCGGACCGGCAGCAACCGCATGTTCCTCGGCAGGACCAAGGATGGGGTGGAGGTCCATGCCGTCATCCACCGCTCCCCGGAAACCGGCTGGTCGGTGGTGCTGGGCGTGCCCTCGGATATCGTGCAGCGAGAGTTGAACGCCACCCGGATGACGGTGGTCGGCGGCGGCGCCCTGGCCTGCGCGGCGACGCTGATGCTGGCCCTGCTGGTGACGCGCGCCTTTCGCCGCCGCCGCAGCGCCGAGGAGGAGGTGCGCCGCGCCCGCGAGGCGGTGCTGATCGAACAGCGCCGCCGGCTGGAATCGGAAAAGGAGCATGCCGAGGCGGCCAACCAGGCCAAGAGCGACTTCCTGGCCAACATGAGCCACGAGCTGCGAACGCCGCTGAACGCCATCATCGGCTTCGCCGAGGCACTGATGTCCGGCATCTTCGGCGCCGCCCCGCCCAAACATGTCGAGTATCTGTCGGCGATCCACCAGTCCGGCCGCCACCTGCTGGACCTCGTCAACGAATTGCTGGACATGGCGAAGATCGAAGCCGGCCGGCTGGAGCTGTTCCCGGCCAACGTCGCGCTGGACGAACTGCTGGACGACTGCCTGGGGCTGGTGGAGGCGCTCGCCCTGCGCAAGGGCGTGACCCTGACCGGCGGCGCCATCGCGAAGAACCTGCGGGTCACGGTGGACGGCGTGCGCATGCGTCAGGCGGTGCTGAACGTCCTGTCCAACGCCATCAAGTTCACCCCGCCGGGCGGCGCCGTGCGGGTGGAGGCGGCCCCCGGCCCCGACGGCACCGGCGCGGTCATCGTGATCGCCGACACCGGCGTCGGCATGACCGCGGACGAGCTGCTGATCGCGATGGAGCCGTTCCGCCAGGTCCACAATTACCTGACCAAGGCGGAGGCCGGCACCGGGCTGGGCCTGCCGCTGGCCCGCCGCTTCATCGAGGCCCATGGCGGCACCCTGAGCCTGGACAGCAGCCCCGGCGTCGGCACCGCGGTGACGATCAGGTTGCCGTAGGGGTGGGAGTTTTTATGAGCTTCTGAGAGACGCGAGAAACATCACCCACTTCGCATTGGCTCTTATCACGAACGTCTTTCGGCCGTCATTCCCGCGAAGGCGGGAATGACGGCCGAGAAACCCCTGGAACTCAAGCCTCTGAGCAGGGAACGCGCGCCCCCCGCCGGACCTTTACCCCCGGCGGGGCGGGCGTCCGGGAAGCATCGCGCGCTGCAGCTTGGCGCCGGCAAGGTCGGCGCCGTCCATGTCGGCGCTGTCGAGATTCGCGTCGGACAGGTTGGCCTGCACCAGACAGGTGCCGACCATCAGGGCGCCGCGCAGGTCGGCACCCATCAGGTTGGCGGCCCAGGAGCGGCCGGTGGGGCGGCCCGAGGGATCCTTGATCGCCGCCGGACCCAGCCGAACCCGCGTCAGGTCGGCGCCGGTCAGCACGGCATAGCTGAGGTTGGCGCCCGACAGGTCGGCGCCCATCAGGTTGGCGCCCTCCAGATTGGCGCCGGACAGGTCGGTCATCATCAGCCGGGCGCCGGTCAGCGCCGCCGCCGACAGGTTCGCCCCGCGCAAGCTTGCGGCGCTGAGGTTGACGTTGCGCAGGTCGGCGCGGCTGAGGTCGGTGCCGTCGAGGTCGGCCCTCTGGCCACGCTGGCCGAAGCTGTCGATCCAGCGTTCATGGTCGAAGATGGCGCGCTGGATCTCCGACCCCATGCTGTCGATGGGGCGGGTCATCTGCGCGGTGGCGATCCGGGTGGAGGACAGGTCGCAGTCGGCCATCCGCGTGCCGACCATGTCGGCCTTGTCGAAGCGGGTGCCGTCCAGCGCCGCGCCCGACAGGTTGGCGCCGTTCAGCCGCGCCCCGGTCAGGTCCGCCCCGTTCAGCACCGCCCCCGACAGGTCGGCGTTCTGCAGCACCGCGCCGCTGAGGTCGGCGTCCGCCAGATTGGCGCCGCGCAGCACCGCGCCGGTCAGGTCGGTGGGAATGCCGCCTTCCGCCGTCAGGCCGTTCTGCAGGCGGGCCAGGGCCGCCTTGTGGATCTGGCGGGCGCTTTCGGCGTCCTGCGCATCGGGGCCGGCGCCGCGCCGGGCGGTGCCGCCCGGCTCCAGCGTGCCGGCGCGCAGGTCGGCGCCCTTCAGGTTGGCATTGGAGAAGTCGGCCGCGCGCAGCCGCGCGCCGCGCAGATCGGTCTGCATCAGGTTGGCGCGGCTGATGTCCGCATCGCGCAGATCGACGCCGAACAGGTCTGCCCCGGCCAGATTGGTGCCGTTCAGCCGCCCGCGCGCCAGCCGCGCACCGACCAGCCGTGCGCCGCGCAGGTCACGCTGCGACAGGTCCGCACCCTCCAGATCGGCCATGGCGAGGTTGGCGCGGGCACCGCCCGGCTGGCCCTTGATCCAGCGGGCGTGCCGGTCCAGCACCTCGGCCAGTTGGTCGGGCCGGAAGAAGGACACGGTGGAGGCGGTCGGTGAGGTGGTTGGCACGGACAAGTTGTCGCCGTGAAAATGGTTACATCGCGACAATCATGCGATTCATTCCTTACCGAAGGCTGAATGAATCCCCCTTTTGCGCATCCCCTTTTGGGGGATGCGTTTCGGCCGCCCGCCGCTATGGCTCCCCGCCGATGCGGCGGCAGAGTCGGTCGGGATGAATATGGAAAACAGACGCTTGGCCATAGGCGCGGCCATAGGCCCCTCCCTGGTTCTGCCGGTGATGATACGGCAATGATCCCGAGTCGCGCACGTTACGGTTCTGTAATCGAACCACCTGCGAACGAGTCGCGAACAGCTTCGACTCGGCTGCTGTCACGGCGGGCGGGCGAGTCGGCGGAAACCCTGGAGTCACCGAAAAACCGGCATCGGTTAAGCAATGGTTTCTTGACAGAAAAGGCCACGGGCATCCTAAAAGTGTCCCACCTTTCGGAATAACGCACCGCAGCGCGCCTTGACCTTAGCCAGGGTGTGACTTTGGCCGTAACCGGAACGATGGGCTCCAGAGGACGGATCCCGGGTGCCGGAGCGGAAAAACGGGATATGAAGGAAGAATGATGAAGGATGCGGACGCCCGGTCGATGACGACCGCACGCCCGAGCGCTGGCGAGAGCCACGCCACCGAACGCCATCATCTTGATCGCTGCCATCTCGATCGCCGCCATCTTCTGCGCGCCGGCCTGGGGCTGGCGGCGGCGGCATCAGCCGGGGGAACCCTGTTCAGCAGCGAAGAGGCGGAGGCCGCCTCCCTGCGCGCGCCGCCGCGGGTGCTGTCCCTGGTGAACCTGCACACCGGCGAGAAGCTCAATGCCGAATACTGGTCGAGGGGCCGCTACGTGCGCGACGCGATGCGGGCGGTCAACCATCTGCTGCGCGACCACCGCAACAACTCGGTGCACGCCATCGACCCGAAGCTGCTGGATCTGGTCCATGCGTTGAGCCGCAAGCTCGGCCGCCGCGGCCCGATCGAGATCGTGTCCGGCTACCGCTCGCCCGAGACCAACGCGATGCTGCGCGAGGCCGACCACAGCGGCGTCGCCCAGAATAGCTTCCACATGCGCGGCATGGCCATCGACCTGCGGGTGCCGAACATGGCCACCCGACATCTGCAGCGGGCGGCGCTGAGCCTGCGCGGCGGCGGTGTCGGCTATTACCCCGACAGCAACTTCGTCCATGTCGACGTCGGCCCGCTGCGCCACTGGTGAGCGCTATCCGACACGGAGATCCACGTCGAAGGCCCCGGACACCATCCGGGGCCTTCGACGTTTCGGGGGCGCCGTTTCAGGCTCCCCGTCCTGGATCAGGCGACGCGGAATCCGATCGGCGTGTGGTCGATGACGTCCCAGTCGCTCCAGTCATGGGTCGCCGTTGCCGCACGGGCATAGCCGTCGATGCCGGTCAGCCAGGCGTAATCGATCACGCGCCCCAGCCGATGGGTTTTCGACAGCGCCTGCGCCGCGTTCGAAGCCTTGCAGGGTGCGCGGAGGGTCCAACCCTTGGTGTAGGCCGAATCGAACACACTCCATTTATCGATGGCATAGTTCATGTCGCCCAGCAGGATGGCCCCCTTGCGCTTGTGGGTGGAGGCGGTGCCGCCGAGATGGGCCAGCATGTCCAGGATCTCCTCCTTGGACGGTTCCCCCTGGGTGGCGATGGTGTGGCAGGCGCCGACCAGGATGTCGCCGGTGTCGATGAAGATCAGCGGGCGCTTGCCGTCGCCGACCGCCATGGCCTCCACCTTCACGCCCTTGGACAGGACCATGAAGGAACAGGGGCTGACGCCGCCCTTCTTGTTGGCCACCGGCACGAACTGGCACCACATGTTGGTCGATTTCATCTCCTTCACCAGCGCCGGACCGTTCTGCGTCACCTCCGCCAGAACGATGAGGTCGAAGCGCTTCGCCATCTCGTCGACCCAGGCGGCCATCAGGCCGTAGCGGGCGGCGGCGTCCGACGTACCCCAGGACGAGGCGCGCTGAATGTTCCAGAACGCGATATCCATGAAGCCCCTCTGTCATCCCTGTTCCCGGCTCCGTTCGCCGTCGACCGGCCGCTTGCGGGACCGGCGCGGACGATCGAGCCATGCACCGGTTCGAGGGTATCGGCACAATCGAAGCAACGCAAACGCGACAAGCTCGGCCGGATCTCACGCATTGCGAAAATCCGTTTCCGGTATCCAGACACGAGAAAGGCGCCGTCCCGGGAGACGGCGCCTTGCAGGCTTCCCTATGCGAAAGCCGCCCTACCCCACCTTCAGCTTGCGGCGCAGCAGAGACAGCGGCGCGGTGTCGTCCAGGCTGGGCTGAAAGGCGACGGTGACCTCGGTCAGCGCGTTGGCCCAGCTGTCCGGGTTGGTGCCTTCCGGCGCCTCGACCGAGGTGAAGCCGGTGCGGACCAGATAGAGATACTGGTCGGGGATGACATGGCCGACCGCGCGGATCTCGCCGGTGTAGCCGTAACGCTCCCGCAACTCGCGCCCGGTCGAGAAGCCGCGGCCGTCGCGGAATTTGGGGAACTCCACCGCCACCAGCGAGAAGCGGTCGAGGTCGGCGGCAATGGCGCCCGCCAGCGTGCCGCTCTTCAGCCGCACGCCGAGCCGGGCGTTGCGGCCCTCGAAGCTGTCACGCTCCGCCTGCCAGCGCTCGAAGCTGATGATGACCGGGCGGTCGTTGGGGACCGGCTCCCCGTCGGGGATGAAGCTCCAGGCATCCTCGCCGATGCGCCCATTCTCAATCAGCGGCATAGATTCTCTCCTTGAACGGGGCATGGCCGACGCGCTTGAGCGTGTCGATGAAGCGCTCGCTCTCGTCCGACCGGTTGGCGAGATAGACGTCGACGATCGCCTCGATGGCGTCCACCGCTTCGGTCTCCGTCACCGCCGGGCCGAGGATGTCGCCGATCGCCGTGGTCAGCGTCGGGTCGCCGCCGACGGTGATCTGGTAATACTCGGTGCCCTTCTTGTCGACGCCGAGGATGCCGATGGCGCCGACATGGTGATGGCCGCAGGCGTTGATGCAGCCGCTGATCTTGATGCCGAGTTCACCGATGGTGCGCTGGCGGACCGGATCGGCGAAGCGGGCGGAGATCGCCTGTGCCAGCGGGATCGAGCGGGCATTCGCCAGCGCGCAGTAATCCAGCCCCGGGCAGGCGATGATGTCGCCGATCAGCCCGGCATTGGCGCTGCCGAGGCCGGCGGCGTCGAGCTGCTTCCACAGATCGTACAACTCGTCCTTCTTCACATGCGCCAGGACGAGGTTCTGGACGTGGGTGACGCGCAGCTCGCCGAAGCTGTGACGCTCGGCCAGATCGGCGACAAGGTCCATCTGGTCGCAGGTGGCGTCGCCGGGGATGCCGCCGGCAGGCTTCAGCGAGATGGTGGCGATGGCATAGCCCGGCGCCTTGTGCTCCGCGACATTGACCGCCAGCCAGTTGGCGAAGGCCGGGTCGGACGCATGGGCGCGCTCCAGCGCTTCGGAGTGGTCGGGCAGCTCCTCGAACGGCGGCGGGGCGAAGTGCTTGCGGATCGACTCGACGATCTCCGGGTCCAGGCGGTATTTGGGGCCGCGCAGCCGCGCGAACTCCTCCTCCACCTCCTGGGTGAACTTCTCCAGGCCCAGCTCGTGGACCAGGATCTTGATGCGCGCTTTATAGATGTTGTCGCGGCGGCCATACTGGTTGTAGACGCGCAGGATGGCTTCCAGGTAGGCGACGAAATCCTCCTGCGCCACCCACTCGCGCACCAGCTTGCCGACGAAGGGCGAGCGGCCGAGACCACCGCCGACATAGAAGGAGAATCCGGCTTCGCCCTTGTCGTTGCGGCGCGCCACCAGACCGACGTCGTGGATGCGCACCGCCGCGCGGTCGCTCTCGGCGCCGGAGATGGCGATCTTGAACTTGCGCGGCAGATAGGTGAACTCAGGGTGCATCGTCGTCCACTGCCGCAGGATCTCGGCATAGACGCGGCCGTCCACCACCTCGTCGCGCGCAGCGCCGACGAAGGGATCGGTGGTGACGTTGCGCACGCAGTTGCCGCTGGTCTGCAGCGCGTGCATGTCCACCTCGGCCAGTTCGTTCAGGATCGCCGGGGTGTCCTCCAGCCTGATCCAGTTGTATTGCAGGTTCTGGCGGGTGGTGAAATGGCCGTAGCCGCGGTCGTACTTGCGCCCTATGGCCGACAGCTTGCGCAGCTGGGTGGCCGACATCACGCCATAGGGCACGGCGATGCGCAGCATGTAGGCGTGAAGCTGGAGATAGAGGCCGTTCATCAGCCGGATCGGCTTGAACTCCTCTTCCGACAGCTCGCCCGACAGGCGGCGGTCGACCTGTTTGCGGAACTGCTCGACGCGCTCGGCGACGAACTGCCGGTCGATTTCGTCGTAATGATAGATGCCGGCACGGGCGCCGGGCGCGATGTGGTTCATGTCGGTAAACCCTCAGAGCCGCCGGAACGGCCAGCGATCAGTGATTCAGGCGGCCTGCTTGCCGAGATCGAGGCGGACGGTCGGGCCGGCGGTGCGGATGCGCTCGCGCATCGTCGCCGGGACCGGAACGCCGTCCTGCTCCACCACCTCGAAGGTGTAGATGTCGACGGCGAACTGCGCGCGCTCCGCCTTCTCCTTGGCGGGGGCCAGAGCGGCGTCGGCCTCGGCGCGCGGGAACAGCGCGGCCTCGGCGAAGGATTCGACCCACCGGCCGCCCTCGCCCAGGAACACGACTTCCCCGTCGCGCAGGCGGTTGGCGGTGATGGCTTTCATCGACCCTTCCTTCGATCGATCCTTGGCCGACATCTGGCTCTCCTGGCTGGTCGTTCTCTAAAGCGGTGGTGTCTTACCCGAACCGACGATGGTCCGGCAGTGAATTCCGTGGGGCGGCAGGCGTGCCGGTCATGGCAGCCAACCCTCCCGGTCGATCAGTTCGCGCGTCTCGCGGGCGACCTCGGACATCGCCGCCCCCTCCGCCCGGCGGCGGTTGCGGAAGTCGGCGATGGTGCGCAGACGCTCCGCCCACTCCTCCGGGAACAGCGCCTCCAGCCGCTGGCGCAGCAGGCTGGCGAGGGTCGGGCTGTGGCCGCCGGTGGAGATGGTCATCACCAGATCGCCACGCCGCACCACGGAGGGCGAATGGAAATCACACAAGGGGATGACGTCCTCGACATTCACCAGCACGCGGCGCTGTCGCGCCAGTCCCGCCAGCGCCGTCTCGGTCTCCGTCCCCAGCCCCATGACATACAGCACGCCAACCTTGTCCAAATCGCCGGCTTCCGGCAGAGCGCGCACCAGACGGTCGCCGGCCAGTGTGGCCAATTCCCCATCCGGTTCCGGTGAAAAGACCTGCGGGTCCGCCCCGCCTTCGCGCAGCTGGGTCAGGCGGCGCACCGCGAGCGGGCCGTTGCCGGCCAGCGCGATCACCACCCGCGACGGATCGAGAGCCAGCGGAATCATCGTTGCACCCCCAATTCCGATGCCGAGTTGGGCAGAACGGAGCGGCGGATTGCGGCGCCTATGACGGTGATCTTGTGCATGGCGGTATTTAGCCCAGCCGCCGCACGACAATCAACATATTTCACACAAGCACCTGCAGCGCAGCACAAGCCTATTAAACAAGTAGAGAATGTATTTACGTTGCGCGGGTTTTCCGCTGGTGTTAATGTGCAAACGCAAACTGATTATCTACTAGTTAAGTAGATTTAATGAGCCACCGCGAAAGGCAGCCGATGATGGACGCGGAAACACGGGTGAAGCATCTGACCGACAGCTACGGCACGCTGGAAGGCGCCCCGCTGCTGGCCGCCATGCATGAGGTGTTCGGCGGGCGGATCGCGCTGCTGTCGTCCTTCGGCGCCGAATCCGCGGTGCTGCTGGCGCTCGCCGCCGAGGCAACGCCGGATTTCCCGGTTCTGTTTGTGAATACCGGCAAGCTGTTCGGCGAGACGCTGCGCTACCGCGACCAGCTTGTGGAGCGTCTGGGCCTGCATGACGTGCGGGAGATCGGGCCGACCGCCGACGACCTCGCCGCCGGCGACAAGGACGGCCTGCTGTTCAACCGCGACTATGACGCCTGCTGCAATCTGCGCAAGACGGTGCCGCTGGACCGCGCGCTGGCCGCCGCCGGACTGGAGGCTTGGGTGACCGGACGCAAGCGCTTCCAGTCGACGACCCGCGCCGCCCTGCCCCTGTTCGAGGCGGAGGGGGGGCGCGTCAAGGTCAACCCGCTGGCCACCTGGGACAAGGACCGGCTGGAGGAAGAGTTCACCCGGCGCGACCTGCCGCGCCACCCGCTGGAGGCCGACGGGTTCCTGTCGATCGGCTGTTACACCTGCACCGAGCGAGTGGCGCCCGGTGCCGACCCGCGTTCCGGCCGTTGGGCCGGCAGCGCCAAGACCGAATGCGGCATACACACCACCATGATTGGAATCGCCCGATGAGCGCCGATCTCGACCAGCTCGAAAACCAGAGCATCTATATTCTGCGCGAGGCCTACAACCGCATCGACAAGCTGGCGATGCTCTGGTCGATCGGCAAGGACAGCAACGCGCTGCTCTGGCTCTGCCGCAAGGCGTTCTTCGGCCGCATCCCCTTCCCCGTCGTGCAGCTCGACACCGCTATGGAGCTGCCGGAGGTCTACGAGTTCCGCGACCGCATCACCAAGGAATGGGACCTCGACCTGAAGGTGGAGCAATGCCCGCCCGAGGAGGAGATGGACCAGACCCTGCCGCCGCTGACCCGCGCCGCCGCGCGCAAGACGGAAGGCCTGAAGAATCTGCTGCGCGACCATGCCTATCAGGGCGTCATGGTCGGCATCCGCCGCGACGAGCAGGCGACCCGCGCCAAGGAGCGCGTTTTCTCGCCGCGCTCGCTGGAAGGCGATTGGGACGTCAAGGACCAGCCGGCGGAGTTCTGGGACCATTACAAGACCCGCTTCCCGGAAGGGGTCCATGTCCGCATCCATCCGCTGCTGGCCTGGACCGAGCTGGACATCTGGCGCTATTCGCAGCGCGAGGGGATTCCCATCGTCCCGCTGTACTTCGCAAAGGACGGCAAGCGCTATCGCTCGCTGGGCGAGAAGAACATTACCTTCCCGGTCGACAGCACTGCCTCGACCATCGACGAGATCATCGCCGAGCTTCAGGTGACCCGCATTCCGGAGCGCGCCGGCCGCGCGATGGACAACGAATCCGAAGACAGCTTCGAGCGCCTGCGCAGCGTGGGGTACATGTAAGATGCCGCATTCTCAACTTCGCATCGTCATCGTCGGCCATGTCGACCATGGCAAGTCCACGCTGATCGGCCGCCTGCTGAACGACACCGGCAGCCTGCCCGACGGCAAGGTGGAGCAGGTCCGCGAGATGAGCCGCAAGCGCGGCATGCCGTTCGAATGGGCCTTTGTCATGGACGCGCTCCAGGCCGAGCGCGACCAGGGCATCACCATCGACACCACGCAGATCCACTTCAAGACGAAGCAGCGCCCCTACGTCATCATCGACGCGCCGGGCCACACCGAGTTCCTGAAGAACATGGTGACCGGTGCCTCCCAGGCCGACGCCGCCCTGCTGGTGATCGACGCCGACGAAGGCGCGCTGGAACAGTCGCGCCGCCACGCCTTCCTGCTGCACCTGCTGGGCGTGCGTCAGGTCGCGGTCGTCGTCAACAAGATGGACAAGGTCGAGTTCTCCAGCCGCCGCTATGAGGTGGTCGCACAGGAGATCAAGGACTATCTGGCCGAACTGGGCCTCCAGCCCAAGGCAGTGATCCCGGTGTCCGCCCGCAACGGCGACAACATCGTCACGCGCAGCGAGCAGTCGGACTGGTATCTGGGCCCCACGGTGATCGAGCAGCTCGACGCCTTCCGTCCGCAGCAGACCTCGCCCGACCAGCCGCTGCGGTTCCCGCTGCAGGACGTCTACAAGCCGGACGACCGCCGCATCCTGGCCGGCCGCATCGAGAGCGGGCGCCTGCGCGTCGGCGACACCCTGCACTTCTCCCCCACCGGGGCCAGCGCCAAGGTGGTCAGCATCGAGGCGTGGAACCATCCGGAGACCGTTCTGTCGGCCCAGGCCGGGCAGAGCATCGGCATCACGCTGGACAAGCGCATCTTCGCCGAGCGCGGCCACATCGCCCACCATCAGGCCGACGCCCCGACGCTGGCGCACCGGCTGAGCGTGCGGCTGTTCTGGCTGGTGTCGGACCCGCTGGTGGTTGGCAAGACCTACACGCTGAAGATCGCCACCGCCGAGCACCGGGTGACGGTCGAGCAGGTCACGGCGGTCATCAATGTGGAGGATCTGTCGAGCACGCCCGGCAAGGCCGTGCGCCGCAACGAGGTGGCGGAGGTGGTGCTGCGCTCCCGCTCGCCCATCGCGCTCGATCTGGCATCGGACCTGCCGCGCACCGGCCGCGGCGCGCTGATTGACGGCAACGACGTGGTCGGCGGCTGCCTGGTTGTGGAGATCGAGGACGCCGCGGCGGCCAACATCACCGAGGTGTCGCACGCCGTCTCGCTGGAAGAGCGGTCCCAGGCCAACGGCCACCAGGGCGGCATCGTCTGGCTGACCGGTCTGTCGGGCGCCGGCAAGTCGACGCTGGCGATGGCGCTGGAACGCGCGCTGTTCGACCGCGGCTGGCAGACCTTCGTGCTGGACGGCGACAATGTCCGCAATGGGCTGAACGCGGGCTTGGGCTTCTCGTCGGATGACCGGGCGGAGAACATCCGCCGGGTGGCCGAGACGGCGAAGCTGTTCGCCGACGCCGGCATGGTGGTGATCGCCTCGCTGATCTCGCCGCTGAAGTCGGACCGGGCGCGGGCACGGGTGATCGGTGGCGAGCGCTTCCACGAGGTGCATGTCGCCGCCGACCTCGCCACCTGCGAGGAGCGCGACCCGAAGGGCCTGTACAAGAAGGCGCGGGCCGGCGAGATCGCCGAGTTCACCGGCATCACGGCTCCCTACGAGGCGCCGGACCAGCCCGAACTGGTGATCGACACCGACGCGCTGAGCCGCAGCGAGGCGCTGGCGCAGCTGCTCGACTATGTCGACGAGACCTTGGGCAAGAACAGCCTGAAGTCGGAGAAAGAGCTGACCTACGTCATTTGATGGGCGTGATCTGAGGGTCGGCTCTATAGGGTGAGGCTTCGGGCGCGGGGAAAGACCGCGCCCGAAGCTGTTTTCAGGCCGCCTTCCGCTCCTGACGATACATCGCCATGACGATCAGCGCCGCGGTCGCCAGTGCCAGCGGCACGAAGGAGATGCGCAGGACGGTGTCCCAGCCGTAGCTGGTCAGCAGGCTGCCCGAGGCGAAGGAGCCGAAGGCCATGGTGCCGAAGACGAGGAAGTCGTTCACCGACTGGACCCGCGTCTTCTCCTCCGGCCGGTGGCAGTCCAGCACCAGGGCGGACGCGCCGAGGAAGCCGAAGTTCCATCCCACCCCCAGCAGGATCAGGCTGATCCAGAAATGGGCCACGTCCTGCCCCGACAGCCCGACGAACGAGGCGGCGGCGATCAGCGTCAGTCCGACGGCGACCATGCGCGGGGCGCCGAAGCGGGTGATCAGCCGCCCGGTGAAGAAGCTGGGGGCGTACATGGCGATGACGTGCCATTGCAGGCCGAGGTTGGCCGACTCCTGCGGCAGGCCGCACAGCCGCATCGCCAGCGGGGCGGCGGTCATGACGAAGTTCATCAGCAGGTAGGACACCACGCCGCAGATCACCGCGGTGATGAAGCGGGGCTGGCGCAGGATGGCGCCCAGCGGACGGCCGCCGGCGACCTCCGCCGCGGTCGGCTTCGGCAGACGGACGCCCATCAGGACGAGCGCCGACAGCGCGGCGACGGCGGCCTGCGCCACATAGGTCGCGACGAACAGGTGGGGCGGCCACAGGTTCATGGTGTGGGTGACCAGCTGCGGCCCGACCACGCCGGCGACCACGCCCCCCGCCATCACCGCCGACATGGCGCGCGGCCGGCGCTCCACCGAGGTGCAATCGGCGGCGGCGAAGCGGAAGGACAGCACCACGGCGGCATAGGCTCCGCCGGGGATCATCGCCGCGCAGAACAGCCAGAACGACCCGAGCAGGATGGCCAGCGCCGACAGCAGCCCGACCAGCACGCCGCATCCGGTCCCCGCCAGGAAGGCGGCGCGCCGACCGAAGCGGCGGGCGATAACCCCCGCCGGCAGGGTGCAGATCGCCATGCCGACCACGAAGATGGAGATCGGCAGGGTCGCCAGCGCGGGGTTGGGGCCCAGCGTGTTGCCGACGATGGCGCCGGTCGCATAGACGACGATCGCATTGGCCCCGGCGAGCGCCTGCGCGATCACAAGCCGGGCGATGTTGCCAAGCTCATGTGCCTGGGGGACTGCGGAGGCCGTTTCGGTCCGGGTGGTGGCTTCGGCTTGCGACATGGGATCCTTTGGCGATAGGGCGGCGGATGGCGGCGATGGAAGGGTTGATGCAGGAGTAACGACCCGGCAGTATGAGCGGAAATGGTTTCTCCTCATGGATCGATGAATGGGAGTCATGGATGCTTGATCGCCAGATCCTTGCGATCCTGCGCGAGGTGGACCGGTCGGGCAGCGTCACCGCCGCCGCCGGCCGGCTGAACCTGAGCCAGTCTGCGCTGAGCCACACCATCCGCAAGTTCGAAGAACGCCACGGCGTCGAAATCTGGATGAAGAAGGGCCGCAGCCTGCGCTTCACCCAGGCGGGAAACCATCTGCTGGCGCTGGCACAACGGCTGCTGCCGCAGTTCGAGCATGCCGAGCGGGTGCTGGCCGATTTCGCATCGGGCCGGCGCGGCACCCTGCGGGTGGGGATGGAATGCCACCCCTGCGAACGCTGGCTGATGCGGATGACCGGCCTCTATCTGGCGCGCTGGCCCGATGTGGATTTCGACCTGCGCACGGCGTTCCGCTATGACGGAGTCGCGGCGCTGCTGGACAACGAGATCGACCTGCTGATCACCCCCGATCCGGTCGAGCAGCCGGAAATCCTGTTCACGCCGGTCTTCGATTACCAACTCGTGCTGGTCGTGCATGAGGCGCATCCGTTGGCCGTGCGCGGCGCGGTGCAGCCGCAGGACCTGCTGGACGAGGAGCTGATCACCGTGCCGGTCAGCCTGGAGCGGCTGGACATCTACACCCGCTTCCTGGTGCCCGCCCATTGCCGGCCGCGCCGTCACCGGACGGCGGAGACCACCGACCTGATGCTGCAACTGGTCGCCGCCGGGCGCGGCGTGACCGTCCTGCCCGACTGGCTGGTGCGGGAGGACGGCGCCGGCCTACCCGTGCGTGCCCTGCGGCTGGGCGCCGACGGCATCGGCAAGAGCATCCATCTCGGCATCCGTCGCGGCGAGGAGGAGGTGGACTATCTCGCCGGCTTCCTGGCGCTGGCGCGGGAGATGGGGAGGTAGCGGTGCTGCGGAGCCGATCAGGACTCTGTTGCGGCACGCATCCTGTGGCATAAGGGGCCGCCATCACGCCCCCAGCTTTATGCCGTCAAGGACCCCTGTCACCCATGATCCGCTTCGATAACGTCAGCAAGCAGAACGGCCACCGCATCCTGTTCCTGGAGGCCTCCGCGGCGCTCAACCGGGGTGAGAAGATCGGACTGGTCGGTCCGAACGGTGCCGGCAAGACCACCCTGTTCCGCATGATCACCGGCGAGGAACAGCCGGACGGCGGGCAGGTGGCGATCGAGAAGCAGGTCAGCATCGGCTATTTCAACCAGGATGTCGGCGAGATGTCCGGCCGCTCCGCCGTGGCGGAGGTGATGGACGGCGCCGGCCCGGTCAGCGTCGTCGCCGCCGAACTGGCGGAGCTGGAAGCCGCCATGGCCGACCCTGACCGAGCCGACGAGATGGACGCCATCATCGAACGCTACGGCGAGGTCCAGGCCCGTTTCGACGAGTTGGGCGGCTATGAGCTGGAGGGCAAGGCGCGCGAGGTGCTGGCGGGCTTGAGCTTCAGCCAGGAGATGATGGACGGCGATGTCGGCGGGCTGTCGGGCGGCTGGAAGATGCGCGTGGCGCTGGCCCGCATCCTGCTGATGCGCCCCGACGCCATGCTGCTCGATGAGCCGAGCAACCATCTGGATATCGAAAGCCTGATCTGGCTGGAAGGCTTCCTGAAGGGCTATGAGGGCGCCCTGCTGATGACCTCGCACGACCGCGAGTTCATGAACCGCATCGTCACCAAGATCATCGAGATCGACGGCGGAACCCTGACCAGCTATTCCGGAGACTACGGCTTCTATGAGAAGCAGCGGGCGCTGAAGGAGAAGCAGCAGGAGGCGCAGTTCGAGCGCCAGCAGGCGATGCTGGCGAAGGAGCTGAAATTCATCGAGCGCTTCAAGGCCCGCGCCTCGCACGCCTCCCAGGTGCAGAGCCGGGTCAAGAAGCTGGACAAGATCGAACGCTTCGAGCCGCCCAAGCGCCGCCAGGTGGTGACCTTCGACTTCCCGCCGGCCCCGCGCTCCGGCGACGACGTGGCGGTTCTGAAGAACGTCCACAAGGGCTATGGCAGCCGCGCCATCTATGAGGGGCTGGACCTGACCATCCGTCGCAAGGAGCGCTGGTGCGTGATGGGCGTCAACGGCGCCGGCAAATCGACCCTGTTGAAGCTGATTGCCGGCGCGGCCGAACCGGACAGCGGCACCGTCACCGTCGGCGGCAGCGTCAAGATGGGCTATTTCTCGCAGCACGCGATGGAACTGCTGGACGGCGACCAGACCATCTTCGAAGCGCTGGAGGCGCATTTCCCGCAGGCCAGCCAGGGCTCGCTGCGGGCGCTGGCCGGCTGTTTCGGCTTTTCCGGCGACGATGTGGAGAAGAAGTGCCGCGTGCTGTCGGGCGGCGAGAAGGCCCGTCTGGTGATGGCGATCATGCTGTTCAACCCGCCCAACTTCCTGGTGCTGGACGAGCCGACCAACCACCTGGACCTCGACACCAAGCAGATGCTGATCCAGGCGCTGGCGGCCTATGAGGGCACGATGCTGTTCGTGTCGCACGACCGCCATTTCCTGGCGGCATTGTCCAACCGCGTGCTGGAACTGACGCCGGAGGGCATCCACCAGTATGGCGGCGGCTACACTGAATATGTGGAGCGCACCGGGCAGGAGGCGCCGGGGCTGCGCAGCTGACAGGGGGCGGCATCACACCCCATGCCGCACTCCCGCTGTGGGCCGGTCATCGCGCCGGCCCGCCGCTTTTGACCCATTACGAAGCATCGCCCTGCTTCGGGCCGCGCACCCGAAGCGCCATCGCGAGCCCTGCCAGGATAAGAGCAACACCCGTCAGGAACTGGGGTCCAATCTTGTCTCCGAACATGATCGCGGAGGCGGCAATACCGAACACGGGCTGGAGGTACTGCACACTAGCCGCAATGGAGGCGGGCACGTCACGCAGGATACGCAGCCAAAGGAAAAGACCGGCCGCCGTCACAGCGAGGCCAAGGTATGCCGCCGCTCCCAATGCCTGGCCAGTCAGTTCGAAGGACGTGTGATGGGCCTCCCAGCCCGCCCATGGCACCAGCGCCACGAATCCGAAAACCGTGCTCCAAGTCGCCACCACCACGGTGCCATATCTGTTCGTAAGCTCGACGCTCCAAACATAGTAGAAGGCGACCGCCAGCGCCGATATCAGCATCCAGATCGGCCCGAGAGTGGTTGTTCCGGCAACTCCCGCATCGCCTGCGTTTTCCGAAGCCACGACGACGATTCCTGCGAAGGCGGCCACCACGCCGACAATCTGTGAAATCGAGACCGCCTGCTTGAGCCGGATCATCGCAAACAACACGATGAACAGCGGAATGGTCGCAGACAGTATCGTGCCGATAGAGGCCGAAGTTCCGGCCACCCCGAATGTCTGTGCCACCTGCCCCACACCGATGCCAAGCACGCCAAGACTGGCGACAGCTGGGAGAGCCTTCCATGGCAGAGGCTCTTTCCCAATGAGCAGGAGCATCATGAACGGAATCGCGACAGCAAACCGGATCGCCGTCAGGGTCAGGGGCGGCATCGTAATCAGACCCAGCTTCGTCACCGGGATCGACAAACCCCACACCAGGGCAAGGAGCAGCATCGCCCCAAAATTCCCAAGCGAGACTGGACGTGAGACGGCGACCGGCGAAAGAGATGCGGGTTCGTTGGCGATCTGGCTCATGGCGTGTCGCAGTCCGTCGGTATGCTCTTGTTTGGAGCACATCTAAAGTTCTGTCGGCCTTGCAGACAAACCATTTGTCGTCACAGTATGCGTGAGAAGCGCGCACGCATAGGCCCGTCATGACGAATCAACTTCCACCGCTGCAAACGCTGCGTGCCTTCGAGGCGACCGGGCGGAGATTGAGCATGACGCTGGCGGCTGAAGAACTGCATGTTACGCACGGTGCGGTCAGCCGGCAGATCAAGGCGCTGGAGGAGCATCTCGGTGTCCAACTCTTCCGACGGATGACCCGCAGGATTGAATTCAGCGCGGAAGGTGCGGCGTTCTTTGCCGTCGTCACACGCCTTCTGTCGGAACTCTCCCGAGAGACGGAGAGCATCCGTCGCAGAAACGAGACCGCGCGGCTCGTTGTGAGTTCCGGCGTCTCGTTTGCGAGCAAGTGGCTAACCCCGCGTCTGCATCGGTTGATGGACCGTTACCCCACTTATGACGTTCAGCTTGAAGTGACCGATGTCGAGATTGATTTCGCAAAGTCGCAGACCGACGTGGCGATGCGGTATGGGAACGGGCGCTATCCCAATGCGGAGTCGGAGCGGATCATGAACGAGACCGTCAGCCCCGTCTGCTCGCCCGGGTACCGCGAGCGGATGGGCGGTCTTCGAACCGCCAAGGACATCGCGTCAGCTCGCCTCATCCATGAGAACGGGATGAAGGCCGATTGGCATCAATGGTTCGGGATGATGGGGATTCCGACCCCTGCCGCACGGGGCCCAGGCTACAGTCATGGAAGCATGTCGATCGAGGCGGCGATCCGAGGGGAAGGTGTGGCGCTCGGCCGAAGCGTTCTCGTCTCGGAGGACATTGCCGCGGGCCGCCTTGTCGCCCTTTTCCCGGAAGCCCGACTGGATGTCGAGCACGGATACGACCTCGTCTACCCAGTGGGGCAGCGAGACCACCCGAAGGTCTGTGCGGTCAGAGCCTGGATCAAAGACGAAGTGGAGCAGTTCAAAATCGCTGTCGAAGCATGACGCACCGTCGCTCTCTTCCCATCACTCCCAGTGAACGCCCCCTTCAGAACAAGTCATTGGTCGTGAAGAACGCCGGGGCGTAGCATCGCCTCACTTGTCGAAGCGATGGAGGCGGACATGCCCTCTCACACGGAATCCCTTGAACGGCTGGGGCTGCGGTCGCCGGTGATCCAGGCGCCGATGGCCGGGGGTGGCGACACCGCCGCGCTGGTGGCGGCGGTCAACGAGGCCGGCGGGCTGGGCTTCGTCGGCGCCGCCTACCTCACCCCGGCGCAGATCGCCGAGCGGGCGCGTGACATCCGCGGCCGCACCGCCCTGCCCTTCGGCATCAACCTGTTCGCGCCGACGCCCGCGCCCGGACCGGCGCCGATGATGGCCGAGGCGATGACCCGCGTGGCAGCTTTCCATGCCGAGCTTGGGTTGCCGGAGGCAGAGGAACCCGCTTACTCTGGCGATACATTCGACCGGCAGATGGCGGCTGTGCTGGACAGCGGAGCGGCCTTCTACAGCGTCACCTTCGGGCTGCCGCCGGCCAACAGCGTCGCCGCGGCCAAGGCGCGCGGCATCAGGGTGCTGGGCACCGCGACCACGGTGGCGGAGGCGGTGGCGCTGGAGCAGGTTGGTGTCGATGCGGTGATCGCCCAGGGCGGTGAGGCCGGCGGGCATCGCGGCAGCTTCATCGGCGATGCCTGGACGGATCGCGGGGCCAATCTGGTCGGCACGATGGCGCTGGTGCCGCAGGTGGCGGATGCGGTGAGCGTGCCGGTGATCGCGTCGGGCGGCATCATGGACGGGCGCGGCATCGCCGCGGCGCTGGCGTTGGGCGCAACGGCGGTGCAGATGGGCACCGTCTTCCTGCCCACCGAGGAGGCCGGCATTCCGGAGGCGCACAAGGCCGCCATCCTGGCCGCGCGGGAGGACCAGACCCGCATCACCCGCGCCTTCTCCGGCCGGCCGGCGCGCGGCATCGTCAATCGCTTCATGGAGGCGGTGGAGGACCCGGGCGCGCCCGATGCGGTGCTGCCCTTCCCCTTGCAGAACACGCTGACCAGGCCGCTGCGCACCGCCGCCGGCAAGGCCGGCCGGGCGGAGTTCCTGTCGCTGTGGGCCGGCCAGGGGCTGGGGCTGGCGCGGCGGCGCGCGGCGGGGGAGTTGGTGGCGGAGCTGCTGCGCGGGACCGAGGAGGTGCGGCGGAGGCTGGCCGGCTGACCGGCTGTCGGGCGGGGCGGCTGTCGGGCGGGGCCGCTCAGCCCGCCTCGACCGACACGCGGTTGCGGCCGCCGCGCTTGGCGGAATAGAGCGCCTGATCGGCACGGCGGACCAGCGACATGGCCTGTTCGCCGGGGCGGAACTGGGCGACGCCGACCGACAGGGCGACGGTGCCGTAATTGGCGTTGCGCGCCTTGTTCACGATCTGGCGGCCGCCGACGAAGGTCCGCACTTGATCCGCCAGCTTGATGGCGTTTTCCAGGCTGGTGCGCGGCAGGATGATCGCGAATTCCTCGCCGCCATAGCGGGCGGCGGTGTCGCGGCCCTTGATGCATTCGGTCAGCATGCGGGCGACCAGCTTCAGCACATGGTCGCCGACCAGATGGCCGTGGGTGTCGTTGAAGGCCTTGAAATGGTCGATGTCGACCATCAGCAGCGACAGCGGCTGCTCGTCGCGCACGGACGCCTCCATCGCCTCCTGCAGCATCTGGTCGAAGGCCTTGCGGTTGCCGATGCCGGTCAGCCCGTCGGTCAGCGCCTCGCGCCGGGCGCTGTCCAGGTTGACCCGCATCTCCGCCAGTTGCTGGCTCGATTCCTGAAGCTGGGATTGCAGGGCGGCCTGATGGTCGACAATCTCCCTGGTTTCCGCGGCGATGGCGGCGATCATGGCGCGCAGTTCCGGCAGGCTGATCGGCTGGTCCAGCTCCTCCCGGAAACCGGACAGGGCGTTGCCGTAGCGCTCCGTCTCCGACCCGACATTGCCCAGCTGTTCCAGGATGCGGCCCAGCGCGAAACGCGCCTTGTCGGAGGTCTCGCGAATCGCCTGCGCTTCCGCATCCGTGGTGAAGAAGCGCTTGTACAGCTCGTCGCACAGGGTCTGCGAAACGGCCAGCCCGTCCCGCCGCGCCAGATCGATGGCGCGGGTCAGATCGGGGTTGTTCCCGCTGAAATAGACGTACCAGAGCGTGAAATTCTCCGGGATGGGCGCCAGCCCGTCGGACAGCATCCGCTCCATGGCCTTTGCGGCGAGGCCGCTGGAACGCTCGAAATCCTCCGCGGTTGCCACGACTGCCGTCCGTTCAAAAATCATTCGGTTTCGAACGGTACGCGGCGCAAGCCCTTACGGCAAGAAGGTTCTTGGAAGCGCGACGAGATGCTGCAAACGGTTTGGTTGCGTCTCATCCGATTAGTTGCACTGACCGACCGAGCTTTCCGCGCAGATGTGGGTGCCGTCGGTCCAGCGGGCGCCCGACAGGTCGGCATGGCGCAGGTCGGTGCCGGACAATCTGGCACCGGTCAGATCGGCCCGCGCCAGCGATGCGCCCACCATCTTGGCGTTGCGCAGGTCGGCCTCGCGGAAGCTGGCGCCGGTCAGGTCGGCGCGGGTGAAGTCCGCCTCGATCAGCCGCGCCTTGTCGAACACCGCGCCGGGGGCGGTGGCGCTGATGAACTTGGCGCGATAGCCGTCGGCATCGGTCAGCTTCGCCTCCCCCAATGTGGCGCGCTGAAAGGTCGCATCGCGCAGCATGGCGCCGCTGAGGTCGACACCGGTCAGCGTCTGCCCCTCCAGCGAGCAGCGGCGCCAATTGACCTTGGGCTGCGCCGCCTCCGTGCAATCGGCCAGCGCCGGCACGGCGGAAAGCACGGCCAGGACGGCGGCTGCGGCGAAGAGGATGCCGGAACGGATAGGCGAGCGGATCGGCTGGACGGATGCGGTCTTCATTCTTCGATAGATGGGGGCAGCAACCGTCAACTCAACCACCCGGACGCTACCGGCCGGCCGAAGACCCATCCAGCCGGGCCACCGCCCGTCCGGCCTGCAGCGGCCGGGGGTGGGCGGCGTGGGCCGTCGCCTGTTCGGTCAGTGCCGCAGCGACGGCCGGCGGGAACGGGCTGGTCTTGCGGGTGCCGAGGTCGACATGCAGCAGCATGAACTCCGCCGTCGCCGCCAGCCAGCCTTCCTCCGCATGCCGCATCTCGTGGAACAGGTGCAGGCGCTTGGCATCGGCGCCGAGCAGGAGCGACTCGAAGCGCAGCGGCGTTCCCTCCGTCACCTCACGGGCGTAGGTCAGGTGGGCATCGACGACGAAGACCGACCGGTTCTCCGCCGCCACATAGGCCTTGCCGATCCCGAACCGGTCGAGCACGGCGTCCGTCGCATGGTCGAAGGCCAGCAGGTAATAGGCGACGTTCATGTGCCCGTTGTAGTCGATCCACTCCGGGCGGACGGTTTCGCGGTGCGGGGTCAGGGGGGTGGTGGGGGTCATGGAGGAGATCCAGTGGCGGCTGTGACGAGGGATTGGGAACGGACAGAGATGTCAGGTTGGTGCACAGGCAGACACAGGCCGTTTCCAGTCATGCGTCCGGTCCGACCCTAGACCCCATAGACCCGTACTCCTTCATGCTTGGCCTTGTAGCTCAACGTGCCGACGACATCCTTGGACGCCTCGTAGTTGGTGCGTGTGCAGGGAATGATGTCGGCCGGAATGCCAGTGCCGATCTTCGACGCATAGGCGTAGTGAATCGACCGCCGTTCCTTCGGCGCGTCATCCGGGACGATCACCAGCAGATCGTAATCGCTGTCCTCGTCGAAGTCGCCGCGCGCCCGGCTGCCGAACAGATAGACGGCTTCCGGTTCCAGGGCCGGCACGATCCGGTCCAGCAGGATTTGCAGCTTTTCGTCGTTCCGTACGTCGACCACGGCCATGGAAATCCTCCGCCGCCCATCCTAACACGGAACGGGCGGCGGAGGATCAACGTCAAACCGAAGGCATCAGACCGAGAAGTACTTGGCCCGCGGGTGGTGCAGGACGATGGCCGAGGTGCTCTGCTCCGGATGGAGTTGGTCTTCGTCCGACATCTCGATGCCGATGCGGCCGGCATCCAGCAGCTTCAGAAGCTGCTCCTGGTCTTTCAGGTTCGGGCAGGCCGGGTAGCCGAAGCTGTAGCGGCTGCCGCGGTAGGACTGCTGCAGCAGCTTCTCCTTGTCGCGGCTGTCTTCGGCGCCGAAGCCCAGCTCCGCACGGATGCGGGCGTGGACATACTCCGCCATCGCCTCGGTCATCTCCACCGACAGGCCGTGCAGGTAGAGATAATCCTGATAGCGGTTCTCGGCGAACCACTCGCGCGCCACCTCGGCGCAATGCTGGCCCATGGTGACGACCTGCAGGCCGAGCACGTCACGCTCCGGATCGGTCACGTCGCGCAGGAAATCGGCGATGCACTCGCCGTCCTCCTTGGCCTGACGGGGCAAGGTGAAGCGCGCGGCCTCGGTCGTGCCGTCCTCCTCGAACAGGATGACGTCGTTGCCGTCGGCCGCCGCCTTCCAATAGCCGTAGACCGCGGTCGGGCGCAGGATTTCCTCCTTCGCCGCGATCTGGAGGATGCGGTCGAGCACCGGCCGCAGCTCCTTCTTCGACCACTCCTTGAACTCCTCGAAGGACTTGCCGTCCTTCCGGTAGCCCCATTGCAGCTGATAGAGCATGCGCTCGTTCAGGTAGGTGACCAGAGTCTTCAGCGGCACATGGTCGATCAGCTTCGGCCCCCAGAAGGGCGGGGTCGGCACCGGCACGCCCTCGGCCAGCCGGTGGCGGCGGGCGCGGACGGCGTCCTTGTCGACCGGGCCGGTGGCGGCGCTGGTCGCCTGCCCCAGCACGCGGCGGCGGTTGGTCGCCTTGCCGGCGCGCTTGGCCTGCTGGATGGCGAGCTGCTGGTCGAAGCTGCCCTCCACCACCTTGTCCATCAGGGTCAGCCCGTCGAAGGCGTCGCCGGCGTAAGCCACGCGGCCGGAGCCGTAGGACGCCACGCAGTCGCCCTCGACATAGGCGCGGGTCAGCGCGGCGCCACCGAGCAGGACCGGCACGTCCAGACCCTCGCGCGTCATCTCCTCCAGGTTCTCGCGCATCACCACCGTGGACTTCACCAGCAGGCCGGACATGCCGATGGCGGTCGCCTTGTGCTCCTTGGCGGCCTGGATGATGGCGGTGACCGGCTGCTTGATGCCGAGGTTGATGACCTTGTAGCCGTTGTTGGTCAGGATGATGTCGACGAGGTTCTTGCCGATGTCGTGGACGTCGCCCTTCACGGTGGCGAGAACCAGCGTGCCCTTCTGCTGGCCCTCCACCTTCTCCATGTGGGGCTCCAGCCACGCGACGGCGGCCTTCATCGTCTCCGCCGACTGGAGAACGAAAGGAAGCTGCATCTTGCCGGCGCCGAACAGTTCGCCGACCACCTTCATGCCGTCGAGCAGGTAGGTGTTGATGATCTCCAGCGGCGGGTGGGTCTTCATCGCCTCGGCGAGGTCATCCTCCAGCCCGGTGCGGTCGCCGTCGACGATGCGCTCCTTCAGCCGTTCCTCGACGGTCTCGGCGCGGGCCTTCTTCTTGGCGTCGGCAGCCTTACGGCCCTCGAACAGGGCGATGAAGGCGTGCAGCGGGTCGTAACCCTCGGCACGGCGGTCGAAAATCAGGTCCTCGGCAGTCTTGACCTCGTTCTCCGGGATCTGGTGCAGCGGCAGGATCTTGGAGACATGGACGATGGCGCCCGTCATCCCCTTCTTGACCGCATGGTCGAGGAAGACCGAGTTCAGCACATGGCGCGCCGCGGCGTTCAGGCCAAAGGAGACGTTCGACAGGCCCAGGATGATCTGGCAGCCGGGCATCTCGCGGGCGATCGCCTCGATGCCCTCCAGCGTCCAGATGGCGAGCTTGCGGTCGTCCTCGTTGCCGGTGGCGATGGTGAAGGTCAGCGGGTCGAACAGCAGGTCGGACGGGGCGAGGCCGTACTCGTTCACCGCCAGATCATAGAGCCGCTTGGCGATGGCGAGCTTGCGGTCGGGCGTCTTCGCCATGCCCTCTTCGTCGATGGTCAGCGCGATGACGGCAGCGCCGAACTTCTTGGCCAGCGCCAGACGCTTGCGCGCCGGTTCCTCACCGTCCTCGAAGTTGATCGAGTTCAGGATCGCCTTGCCGCCATACAGCGCCAGCGCCTGCTCCAGCACGCCGTATTCGGTGGAATCGACCACCAGCGGCGCCGTGACGGAGCCGACGAAGCGCGACATCACCGCGTTCATCTCCGCCACCTCGTCGCGACCGACGAAGGCGGTGCAGACGTCCAGCGCGTGGCTGCCTTCCTTCACCTGCTCGCGCGCCATCTCGACGCAGCCATCCCAGTCGTTCTTCTCCTGCAGCTCGCGCCACTTCTTGGACCCGTTGGCATTGCAGCGTTCGCCGATGGCGAAGAAGGCATTCTCCTGGCGCAGCGTGACCTGGGAGTAGAGCGAGGCCACCGCCGGCACCCAATGGACAGTGCGGCCCTTCGGGACCGGGCGGTGCGAGCCGGCCGGGGCCAACTTGCGCAGCATCTGGTTCGCCGCCGCAATGTGCGGAACGTTGGTGCCGCAGCAGCCGCCGACGAGGTTGACCCCGTCCTCCGACACGAAGCGCTCCAGCCAGTGGGCGAAGTCGTCGGCGCGGAGCGGATAGTGGGTCTTGCCGTCCACCAGTTCGGGCAGGCCGGCATTCGGCTGGACCGAGATCAGGCCCGGCCAGTTCTGCGACAGCCAGCGCACATGCTCGCTCATCTCCAGCGGGCCGGTGGCGCAGTTCAGGCCCATCAGCGGCACGTCCAGCGCCTGGATGACGGTGGCGGCGGCAGCGATGTCGGTGCCGACCAGCAGCGTGCCGGTGGTCTCAACCGTCACCTGGACGAAGACGGGGGTGTCGGACTTGGCCTCCAGCCGGGCGCGCTTGATGCCGTTGACGGCGGCCTTGATCTGCAGGGGATCCTGGCAGGTCTCCACCAGAATGGCGTCTGCCCCGCCGGCGATCAGGCCGGCGGCCTGGACATAGAAGCTGTCCTCCGCCGGCTGATAGGCGATGTGGCCCAGGCTGGGCAGCTTGGTGCCCGGTCCGATCGAGCCGATGACGAAGCGCGGCTGGCCATCCTTGAAGCTTTCCGCCGCCTCGCGCGCCAGTTCGACGGCGCGTTGGTTGATCTCGAAAGCCTTTTCGGAGATGCCGAACTCACCCAGCGTCACCGGCGAGGCGCCGAAGGTGTCGGTCTCCACCATGTCGGCGCCGGCTTCGAAATAGCCGCGATGGATGTCGCGGACGATGTCCGGGCGCGACAGGGGCAGGATGTCGGTGCAGTTCTCGTGCCCCCAGTAATCCTTCTCGACGTCGAGGTCGAGCGCCTGGATGCGGCTGCCGAACCCGCCGTCACAAAGCAGAACGCGGTCACGCAGGGTGTCGAGGATGTGGGCCATGGGAATGCGTCTTGTCCGTTATTTGGCGGGTTCAGAGCAGAAGCGGTGTGTCAGGCGAGGCCGTGGCGGTTGGTGGGCCACCAGCCGGTGTCGAGAAGCTGTTCCAGTGAATAGGGGCAGTCGGCAGGCATCAGATCAACAGGCAGCCTGTCCTGCTCCAGCCCTTCCGCCGCATAGTCGCGGCCACGCCTGTATGCCTTGGTGAGGTCGATCTTGCCGCGCAGGCTGGGGCTGTCCTCCAGGCCGTCGATTGCCTGGTCGCGCTGCTCGCGAACGGTACGGCGCCAGTTGCCGCGCGGGTCGGCTGCGGGCGAGTGTTCCAGTTTCAGCAGATGTTCGATCACACGGACCAGCGCGCTTTCGACCGCGCGCAATTCCGATCGGCCCATGCTCTCGATCTCCTCCGCGACATTCTCCCAATCGATGGGCGTGTTGATGCGCTCCCGCGAGGCTTCACGGAGCAGGCGGGCCTGTTCCTCGGTCCAAGCGAGGTAATCGGTGTCGTATCCGATCCGGCTGTCCATGGCATCGCCCTCCCACGCCCCGTTCAGCTGCCCAGTTCCGCCGCCCCAGCATAGCACAGGGCGGCGTCCGGCGCCCTACCCCGCCACCGCCGCGGCAGGCGCGGCCTTCGCCTTCACGCCCAGCATGCGGCAGATGGCGATGGTCAGGTCGGAGCGGTTCAGCGTGTAGAAATGGAAGTCGTTCACACCCTGGGCCTGCAACGCCTGACACTGCTCGGCGGCCACGGTCGCGGCGACGAGCTGGCGGGTCTCCGGGTCGTCGTCCAGGCCCTCGAAGGTCTCGGCCAGCTTCTTCGGCATCGACGCGCCGCACTTGCCGGCGAACTCCACCGCGCGGGCGAAGTTGGTGATCGGCAGGATGCCGGGGACGATCGGCACATGGATGCCGGCCGCGGCGCAGCGGTCGAGGAAGCGGAAATAAGCGTCGTTGTCGAAGAAGAACTGGGTGATGGCGCGGGTGGCGCCGGCATCGACCTTGCGCTTCAGGTTGTCGAGGTCGAACTGGGCGCTCGGCGCCTCCGGATGGGATTCCGGATAGGCGGCGACCGAGATCTCGAAATCGGCGATGCGCTTCATCCCGGCGACCAGATCGGCGGCATAGGCGTAGCCGCCGGGGAACGGCTCGTAACGGCCGCCGACACCGCCGGCGGTCTCCGGCGGATCGCCGCGCAGAGCCACCAGATGGCGGATGCCGGCGTCCCAATAGGTGCGGGCGATGGCGTCGATCTCGTCACGGGTGGCGCCGACGCAGGTGAAGTGCGCAGCGGCCGGGATGCCGGTCTCCGCCTGGATGCGGCAGACGGTGGCATGGGTGCGTTCGCGGGTCGAGCCGCCGGCGCCGTAGGTCACCGACACGAAGCTGGGCGACAGCGGGGCCAGCCGCCGGATCGACTGCCACAGGCTCTGCTCCATCTTCTCCGACTTGGGCGGGAAGAACTCGAAGCTGATGGACGGCAGCGCAGAGGTGGGCGCGGTCATGACGGAACTCCGCTGAGCGAGTGGGCTGGCTTTTGGACTTGCGGGGAAGGAATTTGCGCGCCGGCCGCAAGACGGGTGGCCGGCCAGATGGAAACTGTGAGCGGATCGCCCGGCAGATGCACCACCGGGCCGCAATCGAGGCCCGACTGCCGGCACCAGCCGGCGACCTCGGCGTCAGAGAAGCCCAGGCGGCGGTGCGCATGCTCCTCGCGCAGGGCTTCCAGATGATGGGGGGCGAAATCGACGACCAGCAGCAGGCCGCCGGGGCGCAGGACCCGCGCCGCCTCGGCCAGGACGCCGGCCGGCGATTCGGTGTAATGCAGCACCTGATGGATCACCGCAGCGTCGAAGGAGCCGGACGGAAACGGCAGCTGGTACATGTCGGCCTGCCGGACATGGCAGTGGCGCAGCCCCGCCTCCTCCAGCCGGTTGCGGGCGACGGCCAGCATCTCGCGCGACTGGTCTACCCCGATCGCGCGATGGACGCGCCCGGCCAGCACCTCCAGCATTCTTCCGGTGCCGGTGCCGATATCCAGCAGTTCCTCCACCCCTTCTTCCGGGAACAGGCGCAGCAGGGCGGCCTCGACCTCGCCTTCCGCAACGTGAAGGGAGCGGATTTCGTGCCAGCGCGCGGCATTCTCACGGAAATAGGCGGCGGCGGTCTCCGACCGGGCGCGCTTGATGGCGTCCAGCCGCTCCAGATCCAGGATCAGGGTGGGGTCGTCCGCGGGGATGGCGGCGACCAGCACCCGCGCCAGCTCGGCCGACTGCCCCTTCTCGGCGAGGCGGTAGAAGGCGAAGGTGCCCTCGCGGAAGCGGTCGAGCAGGCCGGCGTCGCACAGAAGCTTCAGATGACGGGAGACGCGCGGCTGGCTCTGGCCCAGGATCTGGGTCAGCTCCGTCACCGTCAGTTCGCCATGCGCGCAGAGCGCGAGCAGCCTGAGCCGGGTCGTTTCGGCCGCCGCCTTCAGCGTCGCAAGCAGATCGTCCATCGCCTCACGTCCGATTCGGGCCAGGGGGAGGGCCAGAGAGGGTGGTGGCCGGCCGGTGCACCATGCACCGCCGCTCCGGATACAGATATAAAGATATCTTTATGCGTCGTAAACCGCTTTTCGCGAATGGCAGCGGCAATGGCGGCGAAACGGCCTCGCCCGGCCGCTTTCACTGTGCAGTTCCGCGGTCGGAGCCGACCCCACGCAAGCTTTCCCGGGGTTCTGCGGCAAGGCCGCCACAATCGTTGCGCCGTTCCGGAGGGCAGGCCCGCGCATGCTGGTCAAAAGGCCAAGCCTGTGTTAGGTCAGGAAACGGTGGAAATTCTGCGATATCTCGCCCAATCTTCCCCCCGACCGCGTAGCCACCTTGCCAAGGTTGAGGACTTCGGGCATCGGAGTCTTCGGTTGTGGACAGGACATGCGACGCCCCGCACCTGAGTCGAGCCCACAGATAAAGAGCCGTCGCACATGAAGCTGGCCAGCCTTTCCCGCTCCCTCCTCCGTTCGGCTACCGTCCTGGCCTTCGCCCTGACGGCCACCGCCTGCGCGACCAATCCGGGCGACTCGGGTGCTTCGGATGCGGCCTACCGGGTCAGCGATCCGCTGGAAATCCCCAACCGCTTCGTCTTCGCCGCCAACGAGGCGGCCGACGTCCTGGTGATCCGCCCGGCGGCCGAGGTCTATGTGGGCGTCGTGCCCGATCCGGTGCGCGAGGCGGTCCACAACTTCATCGACAACCTGATGGCGCCGCTCTACATCGCCAACAACCTGCTGCAGGGCAACGTCGAAGGGGCGACGAACGCCACCGGCCGCTTCATGACCAACACCATCCTGGGCGTGGGCGGTCTCGCCGACGTCGCCAGCGAGGCGGGCATCCCGCACGCGCCGGAGGATTTCGGTCAGACCCTGGCGGTTTGGGGCGTCGGCGACGGCCCGTATCTGGTCCTGCCGCTGCTCGGACCGTCGAACCTGCGCGACACCGCCGGCTATGCCGTCGACACCGTCGGCGACCCGATCCGCATCTGGGCCTACGGCACCGACCACAAGGGCATCTATATGACCCGCGGTATCGTCAGCGCCGTCGACCGCCGGTCGGAGGTGCTGAAGGAGGTCGACGACCTGCGCCGCAACTCGCTGGACTTCTACGCCACCGTGCGCAGCCTGTACCAGCAGCAGCGCCGCGCGGCGATCAACAACAACAAGGCGGGTACGACGCCGGAATTCCCGGATTTCACCACGCCGCCGAAGCCCTGACCACCTCATCGATGCCATGGCCCGCGCCGGGGGCCGCGCCGGGATTGCCGCACCCTGCCCATCGGGATGGGAGCGGCGATCCGGCGGCGGTCGATCCGGCGGGCGTGGGCCGCGACCCGGCCGGGACCGCCCCAAAAGCGTTCAGATGCCGCCCAAAGGCCAGATGACCGTTGACAAAGTCGCCGCAACAGCCACCTTTCGCCCCATCATGCTGACACGCCGCCAGTTTGTCGCGTCCGCTGCCCTGCTCGCGGTGAGCGGTTGGGCCGGGCACTCTCTCATCTCTCCCGCCGCAGCGCAGAGCGCGGACCAGGGGGCAGCCTCGTTCATCCAGAAACTGGGGAACGACGCCATCGCAACCTTCTCGGACAAGAGCCTGTCGCGCGATCAGGCGATCCAGCGCTTCCGCAAGCTGCTGTACGCCGGTTTCGACGTGCCGTACATCGGGCGCTGGGTGCTGGGCCGCTACTGGAACAGCGCCAACGAGGCGCAACGGACCGAGTACCAGAAGCTGTTCGAACAGCTGATCGTCAACACCTATGCCGAGCGTTTCGTCGAATATTCGGGCGAGACCTTCAAGATCGCCGGCGTAACCCCGGCCGGTGAATCGGACAGCATGGTGACGACGCAGATCGTCCGTCCCAACGGCCCGCCGGTGAATGTCAGCTGGCGTGTCCGCAAGGTCGGCGCCGATTACAAGATCATCGACGTGGTGGTGGAGAATGTCAGCATGGGCGTGACCCAGCGGCAGGAATTCGCCTCCGTCATCGAACAGAATGGCGGTCGCGTCGACGGCCTGATCCAGGCGTTGCGCCAGAAGGTCGGCCGCACCGGCTGACAGCCGGGCGGCCAGGCAGACAACAATCCGCAAAAGGCCGCTTCCCCGACGGGAGGCGGCCTTTTTCTTGTTCGGCTTGCCGGTGCTGCCATTGGCCGGCCGTTCAGAATCCGTGACGCGCCTGCCCGAACGGGCTATCGTTGCCCCGACGCTGCTGTCTTTCGTCATACGGTGGATCCGGGAACCCGACGCCATGGCCGAACGCGATCCGAAAGAGATCGACGAACTCCGGACGATCATCCAGGCGCATCAGGCGTGGCTGAAGCGGCCATCCAGCGGCCGGCGCGCCGACCTCAGCTTCCGCGACCTGTCGCGGCTGAACCTGGAGCGGGTGTCGCTGGCCGGCGCCAAGCTGGCCGGGGCCAATCTCAGCAACACCCGCATGGTGAAGGCAGACCTGTCGCAGGCCGATCTGTTCGGCGCCGACATGGAGGCGGTCAACCTGACCGGCGCCATCCTGACCGGCGCCGACCTGCGCGGCGCCAACCTGCACCGTGCGCTGCTGACCGACGCCAACCTGCGCGGCGCCGATTTCCGCGCCGGCGAACTGGTGGACAGCGGTGGAACGGACGGCAGCCCAACGGCCCGCGGCACCGGCACCACCCGGCTGACCGAAGCGAAGATGGAGCGGTCGATCCTGGCCGGCGCCAACTTCTCCGGCTGCGACCTGACCGGCGCCGACCTGAACGATGCCGACCTGACCGGGGCGGAGCTGACCTCGGCCGTGCTGATGGGCACCGATTTCTGCGGCGCCAACCTGGACGGGGCCGTGTTCGGCAACACGGTGATGGACCACGCCACCCTGACCCGCACCTTCATCCCCTTCGCCCTGCCCCCCGACGCCATCGTCCAGCCCAGCTACACCGCGATGCCGGTCTCCGAGTTCCTGGATCTGGTGGAGCGGCACGAGCGCTGGGTCGACAGCGGCGGTGCGGAGGGGGCGCGGCTCGACCTCGACCTCGTGTCGGTGGCCGGGGCGGACCTGCATGGGCGGACGCTGGCGGCGGCCCGGCTGCGCCGCTGCCGCCTGCCCGGCGCCCGCCTGACCAAGGCCAGCCTGGAAATGGCGGAGCTGTCCTATATCGATCTGGACGAGGCCGACCTGCGCGACGCCGTGCTGCGCGGTGCCACCCTGCGCCGCGCCTATCTGGCGCATACGCTGATGAATGGTGTGGACGCCCGACCGGTGCCGCTGGCCGGCGGCCGCGACTGGCCGGCCAATTTCGAGGGCGCCGATTTCTCGGACTCCGACCTGCGCGACTCCACCATGGGGCCGGCGGTGGTGCGCGGCGCCGTGTTCAAGAACGCGCTGACCGACCGGTCCGGCATCGACATGCCGGGCGCGTCCAGCCCCTTCCCCCCTCCTCCACCGGAAGAGCGGCGGCGGCAGAAGCGCTTCGTCCGGCCCGGCATGGTCGTCCACACCGACCATGGCAGCTTCCCGGCCCGCAACTGGTCGGTGGGCGGGCTGTGCCTGCTGGCGGTCAACCAGCCCTACCAGCGCGGCCAGACCTTCCAGGCCCGCGTCGTCCTGGCCGACCGGCAGGAGGTGGCCGCCGTCGCCAACCTTGTCGTCCTGCATCGCGACGAGGAGCGCGGCCAGCTGTCCGTCCGCTTCCACCAGTATGGCGACGACCTGAAGGCGCTGCTGAAGACCGCCTTCCTGGAGCACCAGAAGATGGCGGGCTGAGGCCGGCAGTCATTCCGCCTTCCGCCGAACCGTTCGAAAACACAGGATCGTTGATTCTCCGAAACGAACAGGGGGAACGATCCAAAGGACCTCCTGTTTGAAGGGAGCACGCCGGATGGGGGCAAGAGCCCGCCGGTCGACACCCGAAGGAGGCTCCCATGGCAGACGAACAGAAGCCCAGGAAAGTTGGTGTGTATGACGGCTCCGACGGCGGGGCCGGCAGTTCGGGTATGAACTGGATGTGGATCATCATCGGCCTGATCGTGGTCGCGATCGTCCTCTATCTCCTGTTCCGCTGACCCGGCAGCACCCGCCGCCATGACGGCCGACAACGGACCGCCCCTCGCCCGGAGCGCCGACAAAGGCGATGGCGAAGGCGATGCGGTCATTCCCCTGCACGACGAGTCGGTGACCGTCGGCAAGCAGCGGGTGGAACGAAGCCGCGTCCGCGTCACCACGCGCGTTTCCGAACGCGAAGAGATGGTCCGCGAAGCGCTGGAGCATGAAGAGGCCACGGTCACCCGCGTGCCCATCGATCGCGAGATCGACGCCCATCCCGGCATCCGCCAGGAAGGCGACGTGACGGTGATCCCGCTGGTCGAGGAAGTGCTGGTGGTGGAACGCCGCCTGATCCTCCGCGAAGAACTGCACATCCGCAAATCCCGGCGCACCGTCGAAGTCGAGCAGCCCGTCACCCTGCGTTCCGAAGAGGCGGTGGTGGAGCGGGTCACAGCCCCGACCGCACCCGTCCGGTCCCCCAATCAGAACATGTCTGAGGAGTAAAGCCGATGACCAAGACCATCGTCGCCCTCTACGACCACCGATCCGACGCCGAAACCGCCTCGCGCGACCTGCAGGCCGCCGGCTTCGAGTCCAGCGCCATCGAAATCCTGTCGCACGGCGACCTGATCGGCGGTGGCTGGAGCGGCGGGACGTCCGCGACCGGAACCGGTATGGGCACCACCACCGGCGACGCGTCGCTGGGTGCGGCCAGCGGCATGGCCCGCACCGACCTGTCCACCGGCTATGTCGCCTCGCCCAACACGGTGCCGGGCAGCGGCATCGGGACCGGCACGACGGCGACGGGGACCACGGGCTACACGGGCTCCACAACCGGCACCGGTTCGGGCGGCATGCTGACCCGCCTCGCCGGCTGGGGCGTCCCGAACCGGGATGCGGAGGTTTATGCCGAGGGCGTCCGCCGCGGCGGCTCGCTGCTGAAGGTCCGGCTGGACGAGGACGATGTCGACCGCGCCATGGAGGTGCTGGAGCGCGGCAATGTGGTGGATGTCGAGGCACGCGGCAGCGCCTATCGCGAGTCCGGCTGGACCGGCTACGACGAGACCGCCGACTATTATGACGACCGCTCGGCGGAAGAGGAGCGGCTGCGCTATTCACCGGGCCGCACCACCACCGAAGGGACCGGCCTGACCGGTGCCGCGGCGGCCATGCGCGACGTGAACACCGAACGCACCCGCACCGGCACGTCCGAACGGGAGGAGCAGATCCCGGTCGTCGAGGAGCAGGTCAACATCGGCAAGCGCACCGTCGAGCGCGGTGGCGTCCGCGTCCGCAGCTATGTCGTCGAGACCCCGGTGGAGGAACAGGTGCGCCTGCGTGACGAGACCGTCACCGTCGAGCGGCGCCCCGGCGGCATGGTGGAGGGCAGCGCGGATGTCCCGGCCGACGCCTTCCGCGAGCGCACCATCGAGGTGACGGAGACCGACGAGGAAGCGGTGGTCAGCAAGACCGCCCATGTCCGCGAGACGGTCGTTGTCCGCAAGGACGTCGAGGAACGCGCCCAGAGCGTCCGCGACACCGTCCGCCGCACCGAGGTCGAGATCGAGGATACGCGGGACGAGAACCTGCGCGACCGCCGCACCGACCGGTCGGACGACGTCACCCGCTAACGGGCTTGACCGTTCGCGGTCATGAAAAAGGCCGCCCCTTCCAGCCGGAGGGGGCGGCCTTTTCCGTCAGCCTACAGGATCAGCTGCGGACCAGCGGCTTGTACTTGATGCGGTGCGGCTGGTCGGCATCGGCGCCGAGGCGGCGCTTCTTGTCGGCCTCGTAATCCTGGAAGTTGCCTTCGAACCACTCGACGTGGCTGTCGCCCTCGAAGGCCAGGATGTGGGTGGCGATGCGGTCGAGGAACCAGCGATCGTGGCTGATGACCACGGCACAGCCGGCGAAGCCCTCCAGCGCGTCTTCCAGGGCGCGCAGGGTGTCGACGTCCAGGTCGTTGGTCGGTTCGTCGAGCAGCAGGACGTTGGCGCCCGACTTCAGCATCTTGGCGAGGTGGACGCGGTTGCGCTCACCGCCCGACAGCTGGCCGACCTTCTTCTGCTGGTCGGGGCCGCGGAAGTTGAAGCTTGAGACGTAGGCGCGGCTGGGCATGGTTTTCTTGCCCAGTTCGACAAGGTCGAGCCCGTCGGAGATCTCCTCCCACACCGACTTCTTCGGGTTCAGGCTGTCGCGGCTCTGGTCGACATAGCCCAGCTTCACCGTGTCGCCGACGCGGAAGGTGCCGGCGTCCGGCCCCTCCTGCCCGGTGATCATGCGGAACAGGGTGGTCTTGCCGGCGCCGTTCGGGCCGATGACGCCGACGATGCCGCCCGGCGGCAGGCGGAAGGACAGGCCATCGATCAGCAGGCGGTCACCAAAGCCCTTGGCGATGTTCTCCGCCTCGATGACGACGTTGCCCAGGCGCGGCGGCACCGGGATGACGATCTTCGTCTCGCCGGCCTGCTCCTTGCCGCTCTCGGCCAGCATCGTCTCGTAGGCAGTGATGCGGGCCTTGCTCTTGGCCTGACGGGCGCGCGGCGACTGCCGGATCCATTCCAGCTCGGTGGCGAGCTGCTTCTGGCGCGACTCCTCCTGGCGGCCTTCCTGCTCCAGGCGCTTCTGCTTCTGCTCCAGCCAGGACGAATAGTTGCCCTCGTAGGGGATGCCGGCGCCGCGGTCGAGTTCGAGGATCCAGCCGGTGACGCTGTCGAGGAAGTAGCGGTCGTGGGTGACCAGGACGACGGTGCCCTTGTAGTCCTCCAGGTGCTTCTGCAGCCACGCCACCGATTCGGCGTCGAGATGGTTGGTCGGCTCGTCGAGCAGCAGCAGGTCGGGCTTTTCCAGCAGCAGCTTGCAGAGCGCGACACGGCGCTTCTCACCGCCGGACAGCTTGGTCACGTCGGCGTCGCCCGGCGGGCAGCGCAGCGCGTCCATGGCAATCTCGACCGTGCGGTCGATGTCCCAGGCGTCGGCGGCGTCGATCTTCTCCTGCAGCTCGCCCTGTTCGGTCAGCAGCGCGTCGAAATCGGCGTCGGGATCGGCCATCAGGTTCGACACTTCGTTGAAGCGGTCGAGCAGGGCCTTGGTCTCCGCCAGCGCCTCCAGGACATTCTCCTGGACGTTCTTGGTCGGATCGAGCTGCGGTTCCTGCGGCAGGTAGCCGACCTTGGCGCCCTCCGCCACCCAGGCTTCGCCGGAGTAGTCCTTGTCGAGGCCGGCCATGATCTTGAGCAGCGTCGACTTACCGGCGCCGTTCACGCCGAGCACGCCGATCTTCACCCCCGGCAGGAACGAGAGCCACACGTTGTCGAGGGTCTTCTTGCCGCCAGGATAGACCTTGGTCAGGCCCTTCATGACGTAGACATACTGATAGGACGCCATGCGCCGCTCCGACTTTCTCAACCGGGGAATGAAAAAGGCACCGCCGAACGGCGCCACTTCGCTGACCCGAGGTTTTAGCGCATAAGAACGGCGGGCGAAACCATGTTGGCTGATCGGAACAAGAGGGAGAGCAGCATTGGTCGAGATTTATGTGGACGGCGATGCCTGCCCGGTGAAGGCCGAGATTTACAAGGTCGCCGGCCGCACCGGCTGCAAGGTCTGGCTGGTCGCCAACGCGCCCTTGCGCCTGCCGACGGAGTGCATGGCGGAACTGGTGGTGGTCAGCGACGGCTTCGACGCCGCCGACAACTGGATCGCCGAACAGGCCGGCCCGACCGACATCGTGGTGACCGCCGACATCCAGCTTGCCGACCGCTGCGTGAAGCGGAACGCGGTGGTGATCGGCCCGACCGGACGCCCCTTCACGCCGGACAGCGTCGGCTCGGCGCTCGCCACCCGCGCGCTGATGCAGGACCTGCGTGACATGGGCGTGGTCGGCGGCGGCAACGCCCCGATGAGCCAGCGCGACAAGTCGCAGTTCCTGCAGACGCTGGACCAAGCGGTCCAGGCGCTGAAGGCTGGGCGGCGGCCGAAGTTCCGGTGAGGGGCTGCGGCGGGTGCCCCCACCCCTGCCCTCCCCCGCTGACGCGGGAGAGGGAGTAAGCGCTAGTACGGCGGAGTTCCCTCTCCCACCGCAGGTGGGGGGTTTGGGAGGGGGCCGCAGCCCCTACACCCGCACCACCTTGCCCGGGTTCAGCAGGTTGTCCGGATCGAAGGCGCGCTTCAGGTCGCCCATGACGTTGAACGCTTCGCCGGTCTCCTGCTCCAGGAACGCCATCTTGCCGTAACCGATGCCGTGTTCGCCGGTGCAGGTGCCGCCCATCTCCAGCGCGCGGGTCACCATCTTGTCGGCAAGGCGCTGAGCCTCGGCCAGCTCGGCCGGGTTCTCCGGGTCGAGGACATAGACGAGGTGGAAGTTGCCGTCGCCGACATGGCCGACCATCGGGGCCAGCATATTGGATTCCGCCAGATCCTGCTTGGTTTCCAGGATGCAGTCGGCGAGCCGCGAGATCGGCACGCAGACGTCGGTCGGCCAGCCCTTCGACCCCGGACGCAGGGCCAGCGCGGCGTAGTAGGCGTCGTGCCGGGCCTGCCACAGCTTCGACCGGTCCTCCGGCCGGGTGGCCCAGGCGAACTCCATGCCGCCATGCTCGGCAGCGATGGCGGCGACCATCTCCGCCTGCTCCTTCACGCCGGCCTCGGTGCCGTGGAATTCGAAGAACAGGGTGGGAGCGACCGCGTAGTCGAGCTTGGAGTATTTGTTGACGGCGTCGATCTGCACCTCGTCCAGCAGCTCGATGCGGGCGACGGGGACGCCGACCTGAATGGTCTGGATCACCGTGTCGACCGCGCCCTTGATGGTCTGGAAGGCGCAGACGGCCGACGAGACGGCCTCCGGAATTCCGTAGAGCTTCAGCGTCACCTCGGTGATGATGCCAAGCGTGCCTTCGGAGCCGACGAACAGGCGGGTCAGGTCATAGCCGGCCGCCGATTTGCGCGCCCGCCCGCCGGTCTTGATGACGCGGCCGTCGGCCAGCACCACGGTCAGGCCCAGGACATTCTCGCGCATGGTGCCGTAGCGCACTGCGTTGGTGCCGCTGGCCCGCGTCGCCGTCATGCCACCGAGCGAGGCGTTGGCGCCGGGATCGATGGGGAAGAACAGGCCGGTGTCGCGCAGATGCTCGTTCAACTGCTTGCGGGTCACGCCGGCCTGGACGGTGACGTCCAGATCCTCCGGGCTGACGCGCAGAATCTGCTGCATGCCCGACAGGTCGATGGTGATGCCGCCGGCCAGCGCGGCGATGCCGCCCTCCAGCGAGGTGCCGGTGCCGAAGGGGATGACCGGCAGCTTGTGCTTCGCGCAGATCTTCACGATCGCGCTGACTTCGTCGGTCGAGTTGGCGAAGGCGACGCCGTCCGGCGGACAGGGCGTGTGATAGGACTCGTCCTTGCCGTGATGCTCGCGCACCGGCAGGGAGGTGGTGAACCGGTCGCCCAGCAGAGCCGTCAGCTCGGCCCGAGCCTCCTCGGTCAGGGCCGCGCGCGGCTGGGTGGTGGCGATGACGGTCATGGGTGTTGTCCTCCCCGGTCGATGAGTCATTGGAATGGTTCATTGGTATGACCAAGCGAGGCTAAAGCGGCAGGCAAGCCCTTGGCAAGACAGGCGCTGCGCAGGGGTGGAATGCCGGAGCGCAACAGGCTGGCGCCAGCCTCGCACTTGAACCGCCACACCTGTTGCACCGGCGGCGCAACAGTCCGTGCAACACCTGTTGCAGCGCCCCACCCTGCCGCATCACCTCCAACCGTTGAAAATCAAGAAAATCCGCTGAACTGACCATTTGGCACGGCGGTTGCTTTTACCCCTTCGAACCGCGCGTCGATCAACGGCGCGCCGCAACGAGGGGGAGGCGCAATCTTGGCTCCGGTCGTCGGCATCGTCGCCAATCCGGTTTCCGCCCGCGACATCCGCCGGGTCGTCGCCAACGCCACCAGCCTGCAGATCGCCGACCGGGCGAACATCCTGCTGCGGGTGCTGGCGGCGCTGCATGCCTGCGGCGTCCGCGACGTTCTGATGATGCCGGAAAATGGCGGCATCCGCGCCCATGTAGACCGCGGCATGATGCGTGCCCGGTCGCGCGGCGAGGACATCTACCCCGCTCTCCACCCGGTTTCGATGCCGATCACCGGCACCGTCGCCGACACCCATCGCGCCACCGCCGAGATGCGGCAGGCCGGCGTCTCGGCCCTGGTGGTGCTGGGCGGCGACGGCACCCACCGGGCGGTGGCGGCGGAATGCGGGACGGTGCCGATCGCCGGCATCTCCACCGGGACCAACAACGCCTTCCCCGAACACCGTGAGCCGACGATCACCGGGCTCGCCACCGGGCTGGCGGTCACCGGCCGGGTGCCGCCGCACATCGCCTTCGCCGCCAACAAGCGCATCGACGTCTCCCTCGACCGTGGGGCGAACGGCGGGGTGGTCACCGAGATGGCGCTGGTCGACGTGGCGCTGGTGACGGAGCGCTACATCGGCGCCCGCGCCCTGTGGCGGACCGAGAATTTCCGCGAACTCTACGTCACCTTCGCCGACCCGGAGGTGATCGGCATGTCGGCCATCGCCGGCCTGCTCGAACCCATCGGCCGTGACGAGAGCGGCGGCCTGATGGTGCGGCTGTCACCCGACGGCAATTGCCGCAGGAGCACCACGCTCCACGCCCCCATCGCGCCGGGGATGATGGCCCAGGTCGGTGTCACCGACTGGCGCCGCATGCCGGCCGACGTGGCCTTCGTGCCGGAGGTCACCGCCGGCTCCATCGCGCTGGATGGCGAGCGCGAACTGTCCTTCACCGAACGCGACCGTCTGTCCCTGACGCTCCGGGACGACGCCTTCCGCACGGTCAACGTCGCCGCGGTGATGCGGCACGCCGGCCAGAACCGGCTGCTGACCGGCACACCCGTGCCCGTCACGGCCGCTTTCTAAACATCAAATCAACCAGGGAGAAAACACCTCATGGCCCAGAATCCCTTCCCCCTCGGCAAGGACGAGTTGCTGAAGGCCTACCGCACCATGCGGACGATCCGCGAGTTCGAGGAGCGGCTGCACGTCGATTTCGCCAAGGGCGACATCCCCGGCTTCGTCCACCTCTATGCCGGCGAGGAGGCCTGCGCCACCGGCATCATGATGCACCTGAACGACAATGACCGCATTGCCTCCACCCACCGCGGCCACGGCCACTGCATCGCCAAGGGCGTCGATGTCCACGCGATGATGGCGGAGATCTACGGCCGCAGCACCGGCGCCTGCCGGGGCAAGGGCGGGTCGATGCACATCGCCGACCTGTCCAAGGGCATGATGGGCGCCAACGGCATCCTCGGCGCCGGCGCACCGCTGATCTGCGGCGCGGCGCTGGCGGCTAAGGTGCGCGGCGACCGCGGCGTCGGCATCACCTTCGTCGGCGACGGCGCGTCCAACCAGGGCACCTTCCTGGAAAGCCTGAACCTCGCCGCGGTGTGGAACCTGCCGGTGGTCTTCGTGGTGGAGAACAACGGCTACGCCGAATCCACCGCGATGGAGTGGGCGGTGTCCTGTGACAGCTACGTCGACCGCGCCACCGGCTTCGGCATGCCGGGCGTCACGGTGGACGGCACCGACTTCTTCGCGGTGTACGAGGCGGCCGGCGAGATCATCCGCCGGGCCCGCGACGGCGGCGGCCCCGCCCTGCTGGAATGCAACATGGTCCGCTTCTACGGCCATTTCGAAGGCGACGCCCAGACCTACCGCGCCAAGGGCGAGCTGGAGGCGATCCGCGCGTCGCGCGACTGTCTGACCATCCTGTCGGAACGGCTGATCGAGGCCGGGGTGATCGCACGGGAGGAGTTGCAGGCCGTCGACCGCGAGGTGAACGCGCTGATCGAGGACGCCGTGCGCGCCGCCAAGGCCGCCCCGCTGCCGGCGGCGGAAGACCTGCTGAGCGACGTCTACGTCACCTACTGAGCCCATTCAAGAAACGCCAAACGCGCGGAGGAAACACATGTCCCGCAAGATCAGCATGAAACAGGCGATCAACGAGGCCCTGGACCTGGAGATGCGCCGCGACCCCACCGTCATCGTCATGGGCGAGGACATCGTCGGCGGCACCGGCGCCCAGGGCGAGGATGACGCCTGGGGCGGCGTGCTGGGCGTCACCAAGGGTCTGTACGCCAAGCATGGCAATCGGCTGATGGACACGCCGCTGTCGGAATCCGCCTATATCGGCGCGGCCATCGGTGCCGCCGCCTGCGGGCTGCGGCCGGTGGCGGAGCTGATGTTCCTGGACTTCATGGGCGTCTGCTTCGACCAGATCTTCAACCAGGCCGCCAAGTTCCGCTACATGTTCGGCGGCAAGGCGGTGACGCCGGTGGTGATCCGCGGCATGGTCGGCGCCGGCTTCCGCGCCGCCGCCCAGCATTCGCAGATGCTGACCCCGCTGTTCACCCACATTCCGGGGCTGAAGGTAGTCTGCCCCAGCAACGCCTATGACGCCAAGGGCCTGCTGATCCAGTCGATCCGCGACAACGACCCCGTCATCTTCTGCGAGCACAAGAACCTCTACGGCCTGGAATGCGAGGTTCCGGCGGAGAGCTACGCCATCCCCTTCGGCGAGGCGAATGTTCTCCGCGACGGCGACGACGTGACCATCGTCAGCTATGGCCTGACCGTCCACCGCGCGATGGAGGCGGCGACGGCCCTGGCCAAGGACGGCACCGAGGCTGAGGTGATCGACCTGCGCACCCTGTCGCCCATCGACTGGGACACCATCATCGAGAGCGTCGAGCGCACCGGCCGTCTTGTGGTGGTGGACGAGGCGCATCCGCGCTGCAACCTCGCCACCGACATCGCCGCCTTCGTCGGGCAGAACGCCTTCGGAGCGCTGAAGGCCGGCATTCAGATGGTGACGGCGCCGCATACCCCGGTGCCCTTCGCGCCGTCGCTGGAGGACCTGTACGTCCCCAGCGCCGACAGCATCGCCAGCGCCGTGCGGCGCACGTTGTCGCCCAAGGGCGCGCGCAGCATCGCGGCGTGATGATCGCGACGTGATCTAGGCGCGAGCCTCTGCCCCCTCCCTAACCCTCCTCCGCCTTTGGCGGTGGAGGGAACTGCCGCCGCTTTGCGTAAGGCACCCTCTCCCGCGAAGCGGGGGAGGGCTGGGGAGGGGGCACCCGCTGCAAAACAAGAAATCCCCCAGGAGACCGAGTTCCATGTTGAACGAGCGCATCAAGCCCATCGTCATGCCGAAATGGGGCCTGTCCATGTCGGAGGGCAAGGTCACCGGCTGGCTGAAGCGGCCGGGGTCCACCATCTCCATCGGCGATGAGCTGCTGGAGGTCGAGACCGACAAGATCACCAACGTGGTCGAGGCGGGCGAGACCGGCGTCCTGCGCCGTGTGCTGGGCGAACCCGGCACCGTCTATCCGGTCAAGGCGCTGATCGCGGTGCTGGCCGAACCCGACGTGCCGGACGACGACATCGACGCCTTCATCAGCGCCTATGCCGTCCCGGCCAGCGAAGACGACGGCGAGGCCGAGGCCGGCCCGCAGTACCACACCGCCGAGACCCCGGCCGGCACCATCCGCTACGCCAAGCGTGGCGAGGGCGGCCCGACCGTCCTGCTGGTGCACGGCTTCGGCGGCGATCTCGACAACTGGCTGTTCACCATCGACGCGCTGGCGGAGAACGCCACCGTCTATGCGCTCGACCTGCCCGGCCATGGCCAGTCGACCAAGCAGATCGCCGATGCCAGCCTGTCCGGCCTGTCGCAGGCGGTGCTGGGCTTCCTCGACACGGTCGGGGTGGAGCGCGCCCATTTCGTCGGCCATTCCATGGGTGGGGCGGTATCGATGCGCACCGCGCTCGACGCGCCGGGCCGGGTGGCGTCGCTGTCGCTGATCGCGTCGGCCGGCCTGGGCGAGCAGATCGATCACGGCTACATCCAGGGCTTCATCAGTGCGACATCGCGCCGCGACCTGAAACCGGTCCTGGAGACGCTGTTCGCCGACCGTGGCCTTGTCAGCCGCAATCTGGTTGACGACCTCTTGAAGTACAAGCGGCTGGACGGCGTGGACGAGGCACTGCGGGCGCTGTCGGCGTCGCTGTTCGCCGACGGCCGGCAGGCCAGCGTGCTCGCCGCCGGGGTCGCGGATGCGAAGACGCCGACGCTCGTCGTGTGGGGCGAGGAGGACCGCGTCATCCCCGCCGACCACGCCCAGGCGCTGGCGATCACCGCACAGGTCGCCGTCCTCCCCGGCGCCGGCCACATGGTGCAGATGGAGGCGGCCGGCAAAGTGAATGCGCTGCTGAAGGACCACATCGCCAAGGCGGACTGAGGAGGCCAGCCCCCTTCCCGCCCCTCTCCCGGTTCCTGAACCCCTCGCCACCGGCGTGCAGGCCATCTGCCAGCGCGCCGGCAGGAGACCGCTCATGCCTGACCTCAAGGACAAGAGCATCATCGTCACCGGCGCCGGCCGCGGCATCGGCGCCACCATCGCCAAGGCGCTGGCCGCCGACGGTGCCAAGCTGACCGTCGCAGACCGCACCGAGACCGACGCCCGGCAGGTGGCCGAGGCCATCCGTGCGGCTGGCGGCAGCGCAATCGCCGTCACCGTCGATGTCCGCGACCGCGCCGCCGTCCGCCGCATGATCGACGAGACGGTGAAGGCCCATGGCCGGCTCGACGTCATTTTCAACAATGCCGGCATCGCCCAGACCAAGCCCTTCCTCGACATCACCGAGGACGACTGGCACACGGTCAACGACGTCAACGCGATGGGCGTGCTGATCGGCATGCAGGAAGCGATCAAGACGTTCAAGAAGCAGGGTGGCGGCGGCAAGATCGTCAACACCGCCTCCATCGCCGGCAAGCAGGGTTACGAACCGCTGGCCCATTACTCCGCCAGCAAATTCGCCGTCGTAGCCCTGACCCAGGCCGCCGCCCGCGGCTTCGGCAAGGACGGCATCACCGCCAACGCCATCTGCCCCGGCGTGGTGGCGACCGAGATGTGGAAGATCATCGACCAGGGATTCCGCGACACCGGCATCACCAAGTCCGAGAACGAAGCCTTCGACATGTTCGCCGCCGGCGCCGTGCTCGGCCGGCCGTCGCGCCCCGAGGATCTGGTCGGCGTCGCCCGCTTCCTCGCCTCGTCCGACAGCGACTTCATGACCGGCCAGTCCCTGCTGGTCGATGGCGGGATGGTGTTCGCCTGACCGTCCTGAACGCCTGCCCCGCTCATAAGAATAAATCCGGAGGACACATCCCATGAGTTCGACCGACACGATGAAGGCCGCCGTCTGGCATGGCCGCAAGGACATCCGCGTCGAAGACGTGCCGCTGCCGGGCGCCCCGCCCGCCGGCTGGGTGCAGATCAAGGTGCATTGGTGCGGCATCTGCGGGTCCGACCTGCATGAGTATGTCGCCGGCCCGGTCTTCATCCCCGTCGACACCCCCCACCCGCTGACCGGGCTGAAGGGCCAGTGCATCCTGGGCCACGAATTCAGCGGCGAGATCGCGACGCTGGGCGAGGGTGTCACCGGCTTTGCCGTCGGCGACCGGGTGGCGGCCGACGCCTGCCAGCATTGTGGCGAGTGCTATTACTGCAAGCACGGCATGTACAACATCTGCGAAAAGCTGGCCTTCACCGGCCTGATGAACAACGGCGCCTTCGCCAGCCTGGTCAATGTCCCGGCCGAACTGCTCTACAAGCTGCCCGATGGCTTCCCGACCGAGGCCGGCGCCCTGATCGAGCCGCTGGCGGTCGGCATGCACGCGGTGAAGAAGGCCGGCAGCATCGTCGGCGAGACCGTGGTGGTGGTCGGCGCCGGAACCATCGGCCTGTGCACCATCATGTGCGCGAAGGCGGCGGGCGCCGGCCGGGTCATCGTCCTGGAGATGTCCGCCGCCCGCAAGGCCAAGGCACTGGAGGTCGGGGCCAGCATCGTGCTCGACCCCAAGGAATGCGACGCGGTGGCGGAGGTGAAGGCGCTGACCGGCGGCTATGGCGCCGACGTGTCGTTCGAGTGCATCGGCCACCGCGACACCGCCAAGCTCGCCATCGACGTGATCCGCAAGGCCGGCAAGGCGGTGCTGGTCGGCATCTTCGAGGAGCCGAGTTCCTTCAACTTCTTCGAGATCGTCGCCACCGAGAAGCAGGTCATCGGCTCGCTGGCCTACAATGGCGAGTTCGCCGACGTCATCCGCTTCATCGCCGATGGCCGGATCGACGTGCAGCCGCTGATCACCGGCCGCATCGCCCTGAACGACATTGTCAGCGGCGGCTTCGAGGAGCTGGTCGCCCACAAGGACCGCAACGTGAAGATCATCGTGCAGCCGCAGGCGGCGCTTGCTGCCGCCGAACAGCCGGAGCTCGTCCACTGATGGCCCTGCCCGCGATGCACATGAAGCCCGCCCGGCCGGAGCACCGGGCCGAGAAGCCGGCCTGGCTCCGCGCCCGCGCGCCCGGCGGCGCGGCGTTCGAGGACACCCAGTCGCTCGTCCGCCGCCACGGCCTGAACACGGTCTGCGAGGAGGCCGCCTGCCCCAACATCGGCGAATGCTGGAGCAAGCGGCACGCCACGGTGATGATCCTGGGCAGCGTGTGCACGCGGGCCTGCGCCTTCTGCAACGTCGCCACCGGCCGGCCGGACGCGCTCGATCCCCACGAGCCGGACCGTTTGGCCGAGGCGGTGGGTGAACTTGGCCTTGCCCATGTCGTCATCACCTCGGTCGACCGCGACGATCTGCCGGACGGCGGTGCGGCGCATTTCGCCCGCTGCATCCGCCGCCTGCGCGAGACCGCGCCGACCACGACGGTGGAGGTGCTGACGCCGGATTTCCGCAACAAGCCAGGGGCGGTGGAGGCGGTGGCGGATGCCCGGCCCGACGTCTACAACCACAATCTGGAAACCGTGCCGCGGCTCTACGCCGATGTGCGGCCGGGAGCGCGCTATTACGGTTCGCTCCGTCTGCTGGAACGGGTGAAGGAGCGCGACCCGTCGATCTTCACCAAGTCCGGCATCATGGTCGGGCTGGGCGAGGAGCCGGCGGAGGTGTTGCAGGTGATGGACGACCTGCGGGCGGCGGGCGTCAATTTCCTGACCATCGGCCAGTATCTCCGCCCCACCCCCAACCACCACCCGGTCGCCCGCCACGTCACGCCCGAGGAGTTCGAGCGCTACGGCACGGTGGCGCGGGCGAAGGGCTTCCTGATGGTGTCGGCAACGCCGCTGACCCGCTCCTCCCACCATGCTGGCCGCGATTTCGAAGAGTTGCGGCGGCGGGCGGGGGAAAAGGGCGCGGCGATGGGGTAAACTGGGGGACCGATCAGGTGAGGTGCTGCCGTTGCAGGTAGTCCTCGCTCTGCATCTCCATCAGCCGGCTGACGGTCCGCTCGAACTCGAAAGCGTGGGTGCCTTCCGGATAAAGGCGTTCGGGCGGGCCCTCGGCGGCGATGACGACGTTCACCTTGTGCTCGTACAGCGCGTCGATCAGCGTCATGAAGCGCTTGGCCTCGTTGCGCAGCTCATCCTTCATCGTGGGCACGTGGTTGATCAGCACCGTGTGGAAATGGGTGGCGATGGCCAGATAGTCGGCCGCCCCCAGCGGCTTGCCGCACAGGTTCCAGAAATCGACCCAGGCCACGCATTTGGCGGCACGGTCGATCTCGACGCGGCGGCCCTGCACAGTCAGGTGGCAGGGCTCGCCAGCCGCATCGCCGGTCAGGTCCGAGAAGGCCTTGGCAAGGGCGGCATCCGATGCGGCGCCCAGCGGGTGGTGGTAGATCGGCACGCCCTTCAGACGGTCCAGACGATAGTCGGTCGGGCCGTCCAGCGACAGGATGTCCAGCTTGTCCTTGAGGAGCGCGATGAAGGGCAGGAACAGCTCGCGCTGGAGCCCGTCCTTGTACAGCATGTCCGGTGGCCAGTTGGAGGTCGCCACCACCACCACGCCCAAATCGAACAGGTTGGTGAACAGCCGGCCGAGAATCATCGCATCGACGATGTTGGTGACGTGGAACTCGTCGAAGCAGAGCAGCCACGCCTCGTCCGCCAGCGCGCGGGCCAGTTCGGGCAGCGCTTCGTCCGGGCCGTCTCCCTTGCCCTTGCCGGACTGGCGGTGGTCGTGGATGCGCTGGTGGATCTCCAGCATGAATTCATGGAAATGGACGCGCCGCTTCTTGTCGACCGGAGCGGTCTCATAGAACAGGTCCATCAGCATCGACTTGCCGCGGCCGACGCTGCCGTAGATGTACAGCCCCTGCGGCGCGGTGGAGGCGATGTCCGGCGGCGGCGGGGTGGCGCGGCGGCGGCCCAGGCCGAACCGTTCCAGCCACCCTCCCCCGGCCGGCTTGTCGTCGCCGGCGGGCTGCGGCTGATAGCCCTTCAGCGCCTGATACAGGCTTTGGAACTTCTCCGCCGCCAATTCCTGGTCGGGATCGGGGCGAAGCGTGCCGCTGCCGCGGCGGGCGCGGTAGAGCGAAAGCGGTCCGTCGGTCATGGGACTATGGGCAATCCGGCTGCCAAGATGGTCCCTTACCTAGCCGATGGAGCCGCTCCCGGCAACCGCAGACGGGACGGTGACGGGGAATGGCTGGGTGGCGTCCGCCGCCCGGGCGAAGGAACCGGCGGCGCGGCATCTGCGCGCATCAGCAATCCCCATGTTTCAGTCCAATTACACTTTCTTTAGGGTACCGGTTCATCTAGTCAACATGGGCCGTCCGGCCGCAAGCCCCACTGGAAATCGACACGCCGATGCCCGTCCCCGGGTCTGCCTCCCCCCCGCTGTCCTGCCCCGCCGGTCTGGCGCGGGCGTTGCGTGGCCGCTTGGGATCGGTGCGGTTCCTGATGACTGCGTCCGGCCTTGCCTTCATCCTGGTGGTGAACGCGCTGATCGGCTACGGCATCGTCCAGGGCCGGCGCGAGGCGCTGGATGCCGGCGAGCGCGCCACCCGCGATCTTGCCCGCATGCTGGAATCGCAGACGCTGCGGACGGCCTTCGCGGTGGACCAGCTTCTGCGCGACCTGTCCTTCGCACTCGACACGCTTCCCGAGGGCACGCGCCGCGGCAGCACGGCCATCCACGACCATTTGCGCCAGCGGCGCGATTCCTTTGCCGAACTGGCCGATCTGGTGGTGGTCGACAGTGACGGCTTCGCCCTGCATCATTCGGCCGACGTGCCTCTTCCGAAGCTTCCGCTGTCCGACCGCGCCTATTTCAGCGGGCCGCGCAAGGGTGCCGGAGAGGGGCTGTATGTCGGTGCCGCCATCAACAGCCGGGTGAAGCCCGGCACCCAGGTCATCCCCTTCAGCCGGCGCTGGCTGGACCGGGACGGCGGCTTCCGTGGCGTGATGGTCGCCATGGTCGATCCGACGCGCTTGGCGGCGACGCTGGAATCGCGGGACATCGACCGCAAGGGCAGCGTGTTCCTGGCGCTGGAGGACGGCACCGTCCTGCTGGACCGGCCGCCGGGCCGCAACGGACCGGACCGGCTGACCGATTGGCCGGCGGTGTGGACTGCGCTCGCCGCGCATGACGAGACCACCATCCGCGGCATGGCACCCGGCCCGGGGGCCGGAATCGACAGTCTGGTCAGCGTGCGGCGGGTGCAGGGCTATCCCTTCGTCATCGTGGCGACATTGCCGGTGGCGGTGGCGCTGGCCGAATGGCGGCGCGATACCGCGGCCTGGACCTCCATCGGCACGGCGATGACGATCGCGATCGCCCTGCTGACCGCCTTCGTCGTCCGCCAGCATGCCCGTCGCGAGGAGGATCAGGCCCGTCTGGCCCGCGCCTCGCGCCGGATCCGCGGCATCCTCGACTCCATGCTGGATGCGGTGGTGACCTTCGACACCGCCGGGCGCATCGTCACCTTCAACCGGGCGGCCGAGATGATGTTCGGCGTGCCGGAGCGCGAGATGATCGGCCAGCCGATCGAGGCGCTGATCCCCGACGCCCGTGGCGGCGCCAACGACCGCGACCTGACCGCCCTGCGCCGCGACGGCCGTGCCTTTCCGGTCGGCTTCACCGTCAGCGATCTGCGGTTGGGCGGCGGCCCCTGCGCAGCGGACTCCTACCCGGCTTCCGTCGGCGCGCTGCGTCCGGACGAACCGCGCATCTATGTCGGCGTCATCCGCGACATGACCCGCCGCAAGCAGCAGGAGGCGGAACTGATCGCCTCGAAGACGCAGGCGGAACTGGCGAACCGGGCGAAGAGCGAATTCCTGGCCAACATGAGCCACGAGCTGCGCACCCCGCTGAACGCCATCATCGGCTTCGCCGAGGTGCTGGACAGCGAGTTCTTCGGCGCCGTCAACGAACGACAGAAGTCCTGCATCGCCGACATCCACGACAGCGGCCGCCATCTGCTCGACATCGTCAACGCCGTGCTGGACATGTCGAAGCTGGAATCCGGCCAGTTCGAGCTGTGCGAAGAGGCGGTCGAGGCGCATGAGGCGGTCGGGCAATGCCTGATGATGGTGCGCGACCGCGCCGCCGCCGGCGGGATCGCCATCCACAACGAGGCGACCGCCGCCGTCGCCACCCTGTGGGTCGACCGCCGGGCCTTCAAGCAGGTGATCCTGAACCTGCTGTCCAACGCCGTGAAGTTCACGCCCAACGGCGGAAGCATCACCATCACCGCCGGGCTGGACGAGGATGGCGGCTTCGCGTTGACGGTGGCCGATACCGGGATCGGCATCCCGCCCGACTTCATGGCCGACCTGTTCCAGCCCTTCCGTCAGGCGGAGAATGCCGCGAACCGCAGGTACGAGGGCACCGGGCTGGGCCTGTCGATCTCGAAGAACTTCATCGACCTGCATGGCGGAACGCTGACCTGCCGCAGCGCGCCGGGGGCCGGGACCGCGATGACGGTACGGCTGCCGGCGGAACGGGTGGTGGATCGTCCCATGAAAATGGGCAGCCACGCCGCGCCTGCGGCCTGAGACCGCCTCAGCGAATCCGCGTTGCGGTGAAACGGCGGGGCGGGTTGACGAAATCGTCCTGGGCGGCGATCAGCTGAAGCTCGCGCGTGCCGATGCGCTTGGTCGCCTCGAAGATGGCGAAGATCGCCGCCGCCGCCTTTTCCAGCGCGTCGGCCGGGTGGAAGGCGGTCAGGTAATGGGCGAGGAACAGCGCCGCCACCGCGTCGCCCGAGCCGTTGGGCGGCGGGTCGAAGGTCAGGCGCGGCGTGGACACCAGCCAGGAGCCGTCGGCGCCGTCCGCCAGCATCTCGATGCTGTCGGGATCGGCATCGCTGCGGGTGAGGCTGGTGACCAGCACCAGCCGCGGCCCGCGCACACGCAACGCCGCGGTGGCGGCCAGCGCGTCGTCCAGCGTTTCCACCTTGCGGTCGGTCAGATACTCCAGCTCGAACTGGTTCGGCGTCATCAGGTCGGCGGCCGGCACCGCATGGTCGCGGATGAATTCCGGCAGGCCGGGCCGCACGAAGAAGCCGCGGCCGACATCGCCCATCACCGGATCGCAGCAATAGATCGCATTCGGATTGGCGCCCTTCACCCGCGCCGCGGTCTCCACGATCACCTGCCCCAGTTCGACGGCGCCCATATAGCCGGACAGCACCGCGTCCTGAGCCGGCAGCACGCCGCGGGCGGCGATGCCGTCGACGATGTCGGCGATATGCTCCGCCGTGAAGACCTGTCCGGTCCAGGCGCCATAGCCGGTGTGGTTGGAGAACTGGACGGTGTTCACCGCCGTGGCGTCGATCCCCAACCGCTGCAGCGGAAACACCGCTGCCCGGTTGCCGACATAGCCATAGGCGACGTGCGATTGGATGGTGAGGACGCTTTTCATGCGGGAAAGCGTAAGCGACCATCCGCCGGGCGTAAAGCCGCCGACTCCGGGACGATGGCTGGGGCTTGCGGCATGGCTGCCATGCGCCGGCCCATGCGGGCACTGTGACGGCCTGGCCCATGGACAGGGCGGCGCCCCGCCGCTAAAGCTGCCGTCTCCAACCATCCGCATTTCCGGGAAACCGTCATGGCCACGACCGTCCGCCCCCGCCGCAGCGTGCTCTACATGCCGGGTTCGAACGCCCGCGCCCTGGAGAAGGGACGCAGCCTGCCCGCCGACGGGCTGATCCTCGACCTGGAGGATGCGGTCGCCCCCGACGCCAAGGCGATGGCGCGAGACACCATCGCGACCGCGCTGTCGGCCGGCGGCTATGGCGGGCGGGAACTGATCGTCCGCGTCAACGGGCTGAACACCCCCTGGGGCTATGACGATCTGCGCATGGCGGCGGCCAGCGGCGCCGATGCCGTGCTGTTGCCGAAGGTGGAGAGCGCCGACGCGGTGCGGCAGGCCGAGGCGGTGCTGCGCGCCGCCGGAGCGCCGGCCGGCCAGACCATCTGGTGCATGATGGAGACGCCGCTGGGCATCCTGAACGCCAAGGAGATCGCAGGATCCTCCCCCACCGTCGGCGCGCTGGTGCTCGGAACCTCGGACCTTGCCAAGGACCTGCACGCCGCCCACACGGCGCAGCGCCTGCCGATGATCACCAGCCTGGGGCTGTGCCTGCTGGCGGCACGGGCCTATGGGCTGGCGGTGCTGGACGGCGTGCATCTGGACCTGAACGACGACGAGGGCTTCGCCGCCTCCTGCCGGCAGGGGCGCGAGTTGGGCTTCGACGGCAAGACGCTGATCCATCCCAAGACGATTGCCGCCTGCAACGCCGCCTTCGCCCCGGATGACGAGGAGATCGCCCAGGCCCACCGCAGCATCGCCGCCCACGCGGAGGCAGCCGCCGCCGGCAAGGGCGTGGTTCTGGTCGACGGCAAGCTGGTGGAGAACCTGCATGTCGAGAACGCCCGCCGACTGGTGACCCTGGCCGAAGCCATCGCCAAGCTGCAAGCCCCAGGATGAGCAACGGGGGTGATCAGCGGGATGAGCAACGGCCGCGGCAAGACCGTTCCCAAAACGAAATGATCGCCACACCGACAATTCCGGTTGCAGAATTTATCGGTGATTTGGAACCAACCCCCCGGCTGTCCGGTTGTCAAATCAACAAGGCACAGTCGGAGGTTGGTTATGGCCTCGAAAGAGAGCAATCGTACGTCGGGCCGCGGCTTCGCGTCGATGGACCCTGATCGGCAACGCCAAATCGCCAGCAAGGGCGGCGAAAGCGTGCCGGCCGACAAACGCAGCTTTTCAAAGAACCCGGAACTCGCGGCGGAAGCCGGGCGCAAGGGCGGGCGCAGTGTCCCCGCCTCATCGCGCAGCTTCTCCAAGAACCCCTCGCTGGCGGCGGAAGCCGGCCGCAAGGGTGGACAGGCGAGCCATGGCGGGCGGTCGGCCGACCGTCCGGCAGGCGGCGACTGACGCGGCGACCGACTGGGGCGATTGAAACGCTATGGATCGTGCAGACGAAAAAGCCCCCGTCCTTGCGGACGGGGGCTTTTTCTTAATGCACTGCCGATTGGGAGATCAGGACGCCAGCTTGTCCAGCTCGCGCAGGATCGAATCGCCCATGACGGTGGTGGAGCAGCGCGCCATGCCCGGGGCCATGATGTCGGCCGTGCGCATGCCGCCGCCCAGCACGTTCTGAATGGCCCGCTCGATCAGCTTGGCGTCCTCGTCCAGGTTGAACGAGTAGCGCAGGCACATCGCGAAGGACAGCAGGGTGGCGCAGGGGTTGGCGAGGTCGCGGCCGGCGATGTCCGGGGCGGAGCCGTGCACCGGCTCGTACAGCGCCTTGCGGTTGCCGTTGGCATCCGGGGCGCCCAGCGAGGCCGACGGCAGCATGCCGAGCGAGCCGGTCATCATCGCCGCCTCGTCCGACAGGATGTCGCCGAACAGGTTGTCGGTGACGATCACGTCGAACTGCTTCGGGTTCTTGAGCAGCTGCATGGCGCCGTTGTCGGCGTACATGTGGCTCAGTTCGACGTCCTGGAACTCTTCCTGGTGCAGCTTGGTCACTTCCTGCCGCCACAGCAGGCCGGATTCCATGACGTTCGCCTTTTCCATCGAGCAGAGCTTGTTGCCGCGCTTGCGGGCAAGCTCGAACGCGACGCGGGCGACGCGGCGGATTTCCGAGGTGGTGTAGACCTGGGTGTTGACGCCGCGGCGCTCGCCGTTGCCGATGTCGGTGATGCCGCGCGGCTCACCGAAATAGACGCCGCCGGTCAGCTCGCGGACGATCAGGATGTCCAGGCCGCGGATGACGTCGGCCTTCAGGGTCGAGGCATCGACCAGGGCGTCGAACACCACCGCCGGGCGCAGGTTGGCGAACAGACCCAGTTCCTTGCGAAGGGCCAGCAGACCGGCTTCCGGACGCTTGGTGTAATCGGTCGGGTTGTCCCACTTCGGACCGCCGACGGCACCCAGCATCACCGCGTCCACCGCCAGCGCCTCGGCCAGCGTGGCGTCGGACAGCGGAACGCCGTAGGCCTCGATGGCCGCGCCGCCGACCAGGCCTTCGGACACGTCGAAGGTGATCTTGCGCTTACGGTCCATCCAGTCGATGACCCGGCGAACCTGGCGCATCACCTCCGGGCCGATACCGTCACCGGGGAGGAACAGAAGCTTCTTATTGGCGGCCATGGCGGGCGCACTCCCAAATATCAGACGTCAAGAAGACAGAAGTTGAGGAGATCGGGGGAGGACGGGGGCGGTCAGCCCCACATCCACGGCTGACCGGCGCGCTGCTTGCCCTCGTACCCATCGATATGGGCCGCCTGCTGCAGCGTCAGGCCGATATCGTCCAGGCCGTTCAGCAGGCAATGCTTGCGGAAGGGGTCCAGCTCGAAGGAGATGGTGCCGCCGTCCGGGCCGGTGATGGTCTGCTTCTCAAGGTCGACCGAGATGACGGCGTTCGACCCGCGCGACGCGTCGTCAAGCAGCAGGTCCACCTGCTCCTTCGGCAACTTGATCGGCAGGATGCCGTTCTTGAAACAGTTGTTGTAGAAGATGTCGGCGAAGCTGGGGGCGATGATGCAGCGGATCCCGAAGTCGGCCAGCGCCCACGGCGCATGCTCACGCGAGGAGCCGCAGCCGAAATTGTCGCCGGAAACCAGGATGCTGGCCTTGCGGTAGGCCGGCTTGTTCAGGACGAAGTCCGGGATCTCCTGCCCGTCGGGGGTGTAACGCATCTCGTCGAACAGATGCTTGCCAAGCCCCGTCCGCTTGATGGTCTTCAGGAACTGCTTCGGGATGATCATATCGGTATCGACATTGATCATCGGCAGCGGCGCCGCAACGCCGGTGAGAACCGTGAACTTTTCCATCGCCAGAAATCCTGTCGCGCAAGAAGGCGCAAGCGTGCGCATGCAGAGCGTGGTGAATAGCAGACCGAACAAGCCATTGCCAGAGGAAGCTTGCCCTTTTCCCGGCACGCAATGAGCGAACAGGCATGCGCGAATGCACTGTCGCGCATCTTTGTTGCGCGAATGGCCGCGCATCGTCCCGGTCCGGCTCGATTGCCGGCCCCGAAACGCCGCGCCGGAACCGGCATTCCCCTTGCGGAGAGCGCGACCGCCACCTAAGGACAATACCGCGCAACAGCAAGGTTGTCCCGTTCCGATGCCGATAGCCGCCTTCCGCGAAGACCGCCCGTCAGACCGTCCATCGGATGGCCCACTGGATCGCCGTGCCCGCCTGATCGGCATCGCCTTCCTGCTGCTGGCCCCGCCGGCCTATGGTCTGCTGACGCTGGCCTTCGGCATGGACGCGAACTGGGACCTGCGGAATTACCATTGGTACAACGGCTATGCGATGCTGACCGGGCGGATCGGACGCGATCTGCTCGTGGCGCAGATGCCGAGCTTCTACAGCCCCTTCCTCGACGTGCCGTTCTATTGGCTGGCCACCCACCTGCCGGCAAGGGTGGCCGGCTTCCTGTGGGGGACGCTGCAGGGGATCAACCTGTCGCTGCTGTATCTGCTGGCATCATTTTGCCTGCGGAACGTTCCGAACCTGAAACGGACGTTGGTTGCCGTGGCGTTGGCGGTGATGGGCGGGCTGGGCGGCGGGACGCTGGGGCTGATCGGCACCACCTTTCAGGACAATGTGGTCAGCCTGGGCGTTCTGGGCGCGGCAGCGGTCGTCGCCGCCAGCCTTCCCGGCATCCTGGACGGACGGCCGCTGCCCAGCTTCGTCCGCGTCGCGACAGCCGGACTGCTGGCCGGGGCGGCGATGGGGCTGAAGAATCCGACGGTGATCTATGCGGTCGGGCTGTGCCTGGGCTTCCTGGCCCTGCCGGCGCGACCCTGGCGGCGGCTGTGGCTCGCTTTCTTCTTCGGCATCGGCGTGCTGGTGGGGTTGGCGCTGGGCGGTGGCGTGTGGATGGCGCATCTTTGGCACGATTACGGGAACCCGGTCTTCCCGCACATGAACCACATCTTCCGGTCGCCCTTCGCCGCCATCTCCGACTATGTCAATGTCAGCTTCTTCCCGCCCGGCCTGTGGCAGCGGCTGTTCTTTCCCCTCGTCTTCACGTTCCGCCCCCTGACGGTGGGCGAGGTGCCATGGTTCGACCTGCGGGTGCTGGCGCTGTTCGTTCTGGTGCCGGTCGGGTTCGTCTGCGCAGTCGTCGGCCGGTCGATGGGGAAGCGAAACGATTGGCTGACCGAGGGCCCGGCGACGCGGTTCCTGTTGACGGCGCTGAGCGTCACCTACGCGCTGTGGGTGGTGATGTTCTGCATCTACCGCTATCTGGTGCCGCTGGAGATGCTGGCGCCGCTGGGGCTGGTGATGGCGGTCGGGCTGCTGCCGCTGGCGCGCCGGCTGCGCATCGGGCTGGCGGTGGCGCTGCTGGCACTGGTGCAGGTGACGGTTCAGCCGGCCGATTGGGGGCGCGTCGCATGGGCGGACAAATGGGTGACGGCGGAGGTGCCTCCCATCGAGGATGCGGACGACACCATGGTGCTGATGGGCGGCTATTGGGCCATCTCGCACGTCATTCCGTCCTTCCCGCCGCGCGTCACCTTCGTGCGAATCCAATCGAACTTCCTGCAGCCGGATTCGGTCGGCAACGGCTATCTCGCCATCATGAAGGACAAGGTGGCGTCCCACCGCGGCCCCTTCCTGATGCTGAGCACCATCCCCGACACCCCCGGCGCAGCGAAGGCGGCGGAGCTGCTCGGCCTGCGGCTCGACCCGCAGCGCTGCCGGCCGATTCCCAACAATTTGGGTGAGACGCTGAACCTCTGCGCCGTTGACCGGAAGGGCGGAAATCGGGAGACAGTGGAATAATCGGCGGGTTTGTGCTGTTTATCGCCGCTGACAGCCGTGCCTGTCCCGTCCCCAGCCAGAAGCCAGCGCCATGACCGTATCGACCCTCGACCGTCCTGCCGACCGCCCCGCCCTCACCCCGGCCGCCGACGCTTCCGGAGCGCAGACGGCGGCTGTGCAGGCCGGCCCGGCCCCCACCGTCGCGGTGCTGATCCCCTGCTACAACGAGGAGGCGGCGATCGGCAAGGTGGTGCAGGACTTCCGCGCGGCCCTGCCCGACGCCATCGTCTATGTCTACGACAACAACTCGAACGACCGGACGGTGGAGGTCGCGCGCGCCGCCGGCGCCGTCGTCCGGCGCGAGCCGCTGCAGGGCAAGGGCAACGTCATGCGCCGCATGTTCGCCGACATCGAGGCGGACGTGTATGTGCTGGTCGACGGCGACGACACCTATCACGCCGCCAGCGCCCCGGAACTGGTCAAGCGCTTGTGGGACGAGCAGCTGGACATGGTCAACGGCGCGCGGGTGACGGAGATCGTCGCCGCCTATCGCCCCGGCCACCGCTTCGGCAACCTCGTGCTGACCGGCATGGTCGCCAAGATCTTCGGCAGCCGCATCGGCGACATGCTGTCGGGCTATCGGGTGTTCTCCCGCCGCTTCGTGAAGTCCTTCCCGGCGCTGGCCAGCGGTTTCGAAACCGAAACGGAGCTGACCGTCCATGCGCTGGAGCTCCGCATGCCGATCGCCGAGGTGAAAACCCCCTACAAGGACCGTCCGCCCGGATCGCACAGCAAGCTGAACACCATCCGCGACGGCATCCGCATCCTGCGCACCATCATCATCCTGGTGAAGGAGGAGCGGCCGCTGCCCTTCTTCTCCGCCGCCTTCGGGCTGCTGGCCCTGCTGTCGATGATCCTGGGCGTGCCGGTGATCGCGACCTATTTCGAGACCGGGCTGGTCCCGCGTTTCCCCACCGCCCTGCTCGCCACCGGGCTGATGCTGCTGGCCTTCCTCAGCCTGACCTGCGGCCTAATCCTGGACACCGTCACCCATGGCCGCCGTGAGGCCAAGCGCATGAGCTACCTGTCGCTGCGCGCGCCGGGCAACCACCCGCCGCTGGCTGGCGCGCGCGGGGACGAGCGCCGGTGATGGCATCGGTCGCAAGCCTGCTGGACAGCCGGCTCGGCCGGCTGGGTGTGCAGTTCACCAAGTTCGGCGTCGTCGGCGTCATCGGGCTGGTGGTGGACACGATCGTGCTCTACGCCGGCCTGGCGCTGGGGCTGCAGTTCTTCGCCGCCCGCGTGCCGTCCTTCTTCGCGGCGGCGACCGCCACCTGGGCGCTGAACCGCGCCTTCACCTTCCGTGGCGCGGCGAGCGAGCCTCTGCACCGCCAGTGGGCCAAGTTCATCGCCGCCAACGCCATCGGCGGCGTGGTGAATTACGGCGTGTCGGTGGGATTGGAATCGAGCGTACAGATGGTCGCCGAACACCCGTTCCTGGCGGTGGCCGCCGGCTCCATCGCCGGCATGTTCTTCAACTTCGCGGCGTCGAAGCATCTGGTGTTCAAGGGGGCGTAACGGGGGGCGTAGCCATCTGGAGGCGCCCGCGAATCTGCGTTGCGCGGCGCCTTATGGACTTATCCCTGCGGCTCGCCATATAACGGCGGCCATGACCCGCGAATTCCTGAAGATGCACGGCCTCGGCAACGACTTCGTCGTGATCGACGCCCGTTCCGAACCCTACCGCCCCTCAGGCGCGGAGGTGCGCGCCATCGCCGACCGCAAGACCGGCGTGGGATGCGACCAGTTCATCATTCTGGAACGCACCGAGGCGCCGGGGGCCGACGCCTTCATGCGCATCCACAACGCCGACGGCAGCGAAGCCGCGGCCTGCGGCAATGCGTCGCGCTGCGTCGGCTGGCTGCTGATGGAGGAGAGCGGGCGCGACCGCGCCAGCTTCCAGACCGCCGCGGGTCTGCTGCACGCCTATCGCGCCGACAACGGCCGTATCACGGTCGACATGGGTCCGCCCCGCTTGGATTGGAGCGCCATCCCGCTGGCCGCCCCCACCGACACGCTGCGGGTCGAGTCGGTGGAGCATGGCGGCTTCGCGGCTCCGGTCGCGGTGAACATGGGCAACCCGCACGCCGTCTTCTTCGTCGACGATGCCGAGGCGGTGCCGCTGGCCGAGGTCGGCCCGGTGTTCGAGAACCACCCGACCTTCCCCGAGCGCTCCAACATCGAGTTCGCTCAGGTCCTATCGCCCAGCGCCATCCGCATGCGGGTGTGGGAGCGCGGCGCCGGCATCACCCAGGCCTGCGGCACCGGCGCCTGTGCCACGCTGGTGGCGGCGGCCCGCCGCGGCCTGACCGGGCGCAAGGCCGACATCCTGCTGGACGGCGGCACCCTGACCATCGAGTGGACCGAGGACGACCGCGTCCTGATGACCGGCCCGGTTGCGCTCGCCTTCAGTGGCCGCCTGTCGGCTGAGTTTTGCGCTCCTCAAGGCTGAACCGATGCTGAAGGATATTGTCACCGCCAAGCCGCTCGACGGCTACCGCCTGCACCTCCGATTCGAGGATGGTGCGGAGGGGAATGTCGACGTGTCCGCCCTGGTTCCTTTCACCGGAGTGTTTGCCGTTCTGCGCGAACCGGAAACCTTTGCCGCCGTTCGCGTCGACCCGGAGCTTGGGACTGTGGTATGGCCAAACGGGGCCGATCTTGATCCCGCCGTTCTCTATTCTTCGATCACCGGCGCCCCCTTGCCCGGTATGGGAGGGGCTGACCATGCCCGATGATGTCGTCCTGAAGACCGATGGCCCCGAAATCGTCACCTTCGGCTGCCGCCTCAACACCTACGAGTCCGAGGTGATGCGCAACCATGCGCGCAGCGCCGGGCTGGACGACGTGGTGATCGTCAACACCTGCGCAGTCACCTCGGAAGCCGAACGGCAGGCGCGGCAGACCATCCGCAAGCTGCGCCGCGAGCGGCCGGACGCCCGCATCGTCGTTACCGGCTGCGCCGCGCAGATCGACCCGCAGCGCTTCGCCGCGATGCCGGAGGTCGATCAGGTGCTGGGCAACCAGGAAAAGCTGCAGCCGGAAAGCTGGGGTCTTCCCCCGGCCGAGAAGGTTCTGGTCAACGACATCATGTCGGTGAAGGAGACCGCCGGTCACCTGATCGGCGGGTTCGAGGACCGCGCCCGCGCCTTCGTCCAGGTCCAGCAGGGCTGCGACCACCGCTGCACCTTCTGCATCATCCCCTATGGCCGAGGGCCCTCGCGCTCCGTCCCGATCGGCGGCATCGTCGAGCAGGTCCAGGCGCTGGTGAAGGCCGGCTACAACGAGGTGGTGCTGTCCGGCGTCGACATCACCAGCTACGGACCCGACCTGCCGGGGTCGCCGTCGCTGGGGCAGATGGTGCGCCGGCTGCTGGCGCTGGTGCCGGAGTTGCCGCGGCTGCGCCTGTCCTCCATCGACTGCATCGAGATGGACGACGACCTCTGGCGCCTGATCGAGAACGAGCCGCGTCTGATGCCGCATCTCCACCTGTCGCTGCAGGCCGGCGACGACATGGTGCTGAAGCGGATGAAGCGCCGCCATGGCCGCGCCGACTCCATCGCGTTCTGCGAGCGGGTGCGCTCGGTTCGTCCCGACGTGGTGTTCGGCGCCGACTTCATCGCCGGTTTCCCGACGGAGACCGAGGAGATGTTCCAGAACACCATGCGGCTGGTGGAGGAATGCGGCCTGACCTGGCTGCATGTCTTCCCCTACAGCCCGCGTCCCGGCACGCCGGCCGCCCGCATGCCGCAGGTCGACGGCGCCGTCCGCAAGGAACGCGCCGCCCGGCTGCGCGCCGTCGGCGAAGCGGCGGAGGCCCGCACGCTGGCGAGCCTCGTCGGCCGCACCGCCACGGTGCTGGTGGAGAAGGACGATCTGGGCCGCACCGAGCATTTCGCCGCGATCCGCCTGGGTCAAACCTTCGCGCCCGGCTCGCTGGTGCCCGCCGCCATCACCGGCATCAAGGACGGCGTGCTGACCGGCACCCCGCTCTGACCTCTCTTATAGTGGACACTCCATGATTTTCCGCTGGTTCGGCCGCAAGAAGCCCGAAGAGACCGCTCCCAAGGAAGAGGCGGCGAAGAACGAATCGGTGAATCTGGACACCGCCACGCCTGCGCCGGAACCTGAAGCGGAAAAGACGCCGGAAGCGCCGGCCGCTCCGCCGCCGCCGATGCCGGAGGTCGAGCCGGTGCCGGAAATGGCGGTCGCGCCGATCGCGCAGCCTCCGGTCGTGCCGATCCCGGTCACTCCTCCTGCCGTTGCCGCACCGGTCGAGCCGCCGCCCGCCCCTGCACCGTTGGCTCCGCCTCCGGCGCCGGAGCCGGAACCCGTTCCCGAATTGCCGCCGGCACCCGCCCCGACACCGGTCGCGGCTGCCCCTGCTGCTGCCGAGGAAGCACCTCCGACCAAGAAGGGCTGGTTCACCAAGCTGAAGGAAGGGCTGTCCAAGTCCTCGTCCAAGCTGACCGACGGCATCACCAGCATCTTCACCAAGCGCAAGCTGGACGACGAGGCGCTGGAGGAGTTGGAAGAGCTGCTGATCACCGCCGACCTCGGCCCGGCCACCGCGGCGAAGGTGACGGCGGAACTGGCGCGGACCCGCTTCGGCAAGGAGGTCTCGCCGGAGGAGGTCAAGTCGACGCTCGCCGCCGAGGTGTCGAAGATCGTCACGCCGGTCGCCAAGCCGCTGGTGCTGGACCCGACGCTGAAGCCGCATGTCATCCTGGTGGTCGGCGTCAACGGCACCGGCAAGACCACCACCATCGGTAAGCTCGCCCGCCAGTTCAAGGCGGAGGGCAAGAGCGTGATGCTGGCGGCGGGCGACACCTTCCGCGCCGCAGCGGTCAGCCAGCTGAAGATCTGGGGCGAGCGCACCGGCTGCCCGGTCGTCGCCCGCGACACCGGGGCGGACGCCGCCGGGCTGGCCTATGATGCGCTGGAGCGGGCGCGGGCCGAGAAGGTCGACGTGCTGCTGATCGACACCGCCGGCCGGCTGCAGAACAAGACCGGTCTGATGGAGGAACTGCGCAAGATCGTCCGCGTCATCAAGAAGCTGGACGAGACGGCGCCGCACACCACCCTGCTGACGCTGGACGCCACCACCGGCCAGAACGCGCACAGCCAGGTCGAGATCTTCCGCGACATGGTCAACGTCAACGGCCTGATCCTGACCAAGCTGGACGGCTCCGCCCGCGGCGGCGTGCTGGTCTCGCTGGCGGAGAAGTTCAAGATCCCGGTCCACGCCATCGGCGTCGGCGAGGGGGTCTACGACCTGCGCCCGTTCGATGCGGATGCCTTCGCCAAGTCGCTGATGGGGCTGAACGCGGACTGACCGGCCGGGGAGCGGCCATCGCCGATTGGGTAAGCACCGGAGGTTGGCCGAAATTCGGCCTTCCCAGCTTGTCGTTCGTACCCCATCTTTGATGACATGAACGACAAAGCCCCGCTCCAGCCCGGGTCGGCCGGGCGCTTCACCGATGCCAAAGCCGCACTGGCCTGCGTGCGGGACATTTATGACCGCAACACCGCATACTTGCGCGACCGCTTCGCCGCCTACACCCAGGGCGAGGAGGAAGGCGGACGAAACCGGGCCTATTACCCCTATGTGCGGCTGACCGCCGTGTCGGGGGCCGCGGTCGACACCCGGCTGTCCTACGGCTTCGTCGAGGGAGTCGGCGTCCATTCCACCACGGTGACGCGGCCCGACCTGTTCGAACGCTATCTGCTGGAACAGTTCACGCTTCTTCTGCGCAACCACGGCGTCCCGCTGGAGGTCGGTGTCAGCGAGGAAGCCATCCCGATCCATTTCGCCTTTCCCAACGGCATGTATGTGGAAGGCGATCTGCCGCCGGACCGGCTGACCAAGCTGCCGGATTTGTTCGATCTGCCCGATCTGGCGCGGATGGACGACACCATCGTCAACGGCACCTGCGACGGCGGGCCGGATGCGGTGAAGCCGCTGGCTCTGTTCACCGCCCCTCGGGTGGATTTCTCGCTGCACCGGCTGCGCCATTACACCGCCACCGCACCGGAGCATTTCCAGAACTTCGTTCTGTTCACCAACTACCAGTTCTATGTCGACGAGTTCATCCGGCTGTCGCGCGAGATCATGGAGCCGACCGGCGATGCCGAACTGGCGGCCTATCGCTGCCAATATGACAGCTTCGTCGAGCCGGGCGACATCGTCACCACCAACCAGAATCTCGGCGGCAGCGTGGATGCCGTTTCGGCCAAGCTGACGCGCATGCCGCAGATGCCGGCCTATCACCTGACACGGCCGGACGGCAATGGCATCACCCTGGTGAACATCGGCGTCGGTCCGTCGAACGCCAAGACGATCACCGACCATATCGCGGTGCTGCGCCCGCATGCGTGGCTGATGCTGGGCCATTGCGCCGGGCTGCGGCATACGCAGCGGCTGGGCGACTATGTGCTGGCCCACGGCTATGTCCGCGAGGACCATGTGCTGGACGCCGACCTGCCGCTGTGGGTGCCGGTGCCGGCGCTGGCCGAGGTTCAGCGGGCGCTGGAGACGGCGGTGGAACGGGTGACCGGGCTGTCGGGGTTCGACCTGAAAAGCATCATGCGCACCGGCACGGTGGCGACCATCGACAACCGGAACTGGGAGCTGCGCGACCACCGCGAGCCGCTGATGCGCTTCAGCCAGAGCCGCGCCATCGCGCTGGACATGGAAAGCGCGACGATCGCCGCCAACGGCTTCCGCTTCCGCGTGCCGTACGGGACGTTGCTGTGCGTGTCGGACAAGCCGATGCATGGTCAGCTGAAGCTGCCGGGCATGGCCGACCGCTTCTATCGCGAGCGGGTCGACCAGCATCTGAAGATCGGCGTGCTGGCGATGGAACTGCTGCGCGAGCACGGGATGGAGACACTGCACTCCCGCAAGCTGCGCAGTCTGGCGGAGGTGGCGTTCCAGTAGGGGAGTGTCGGCTTCGATTGCCCCCTCCCCATCCCTTGTATGTTGAGTTTGGCTTATAGTGTCTCCGACGGATCGAGCTGCTGGGGGTGGCCACCCC